>CAWCBX010000192.1:0-3902 GCA_963793595.1 uncultured Gammaproteobacteria bacterium
ATGTTGTGCTTGCCTTCGACGTTCGTATTGCTCAGGTCATCCTCGCCACAAAAGTCGCCGGGGAAGGTAGCAAGGACGTTCAAAACGGCATCGATATAAGCCCGCTGAAAATACGTGTCAGCATTGAAGATAGTCTTAAACGATTGCAAACCGACTATATCGATTTGTATCAATTGCATTGGCCGAACCGGGGTTCCTATCACTTTCGTAACAATTGGAGATATGATCCTACCGGGCAGAACAAGCAACAAACCCTGGATCATATTTTCGAAGTTCTCGAGTACCTGGGCGAACTGGTGGCCGCGGGAACCATACGTAGCATCGGCCTCTCCAACGAAAGCTGCTGGGGCACATGCCAGTTCCTGCAAGTCGCCGCAGCCAACGGATTCCCGCGGGTGGTCTCGCTACAAAACGAATATAGCCTGATGTATCGCACTCACGACCTGGATCTAGCCGAGCTATCACATAACGAACAGGTCGGACTATTACCTTTTTCTCCGTTGGCCTGCGGAATGCTAACCGGCAAGTATGGAAACGGTGCCAGACCAGATGGTTCCCGCCTTACCATCAACCCGGACCTTTTTGGGCGCGTGCGGGAAGAAGTCTGGCCGGTGGTCGACTCATATGTGTCGATTGCCCGTCGGCACGGGATAGAACCCGCGCAGATGGCTATTGCGTTTTGCAACCAGAGACCATTCGTGACATCGAGTATTATCGGTGCCACCAGCCTCGATCAACTTGCGCTCAATCTTGGCGCAGCCGATCTTGATCTTGGCGCCGAGGTGCTCGAAGATATTCAGAGCGTTTATCGAAATCACCCCATACCCTACTAATAAAGATCATGAATCAAACAGACATAGTTGCCGAAATGCAGGTACTGCCCGAGATTGATGTCGGCTACGAAATTCGCCGCCGGGTGGATTTCATCAAGTATCAACTGGAACTTTCCGGGCAGAAAACACTGGTGCTCGGGATCAGCGGTGGTATCGATTCCTGTACCTGTGGCCGGCTCGCACAACTGGCAATAGCAGAACTCAACCAGGAGGACAGTGATTATCGCTTCATCGCGGTGCGCCTGCCCTACGCCACCCAGGCCGACGAAACAGATGCACAACAGGCGCTGGACTTTATTCAGCCCAGCCATAGTCTCACCATCAATGTCCAGCCCGGCACCGATGCGATCCATCAATCGACCATGACCGCTCTTGGCGCAGAGGGGCTTGACGATCTGAGCGAAAATATACAGGACTTCGCCAAAGGCAACGTCAAGGCGCGGATGCGCATGATCGCACAGTATGAAATCGTTGGCTTACTCGGTGGCCTGGTACTCGGCACCGATCATTCCGCCGAAAACGTGACCGGCTTCTACACCAAGTACGGCGATGGCGCCTGCGACCTGATTCCCCTGTTCGGTCTCAACAAGCGCCAGATTCGGCAAATAGCGGCACAACTCGGCGCGCCGCACGGCATCATAACCAAGGCGCCAACCGCCGACCTCGAAACTCTCGCCCCATCCAAACCCGATGAAGCAGCGCTCGGCTTAAGCTACGACCAGATCGATGATTTCCTCGAAGGTAAAAAAATCGACCCCGCAGCCGAACAACGTATTATTCATATCTTTCTGACCACAGCGCACAAGCGCCAGCCCATCGCCACCGTCTACGACCAGTAAAATTAATCAATTTCCCCAAAACTCCGCGTAATTAGCTATAAAGCTATTAGTTGACAGCTGGTACAGAAAGCGTCTTCCAGTAATCTCAATGATGGCGGTATTGAAACATGAAAATTTCGAGATCAAGCAATGATGCTCCGGCGAAGAGTGGAAAACTAAGAAACTTTGACTTGTCTGTCGAAGAAATCAGGATATTGAAGGCGATTAAGGATATGACCCGGACACTCGAAGATATTGAACGTAAGAATCCCTCTTCTGATCGACTGGAATATTTTCGCTGTGAAATCAGACAACTGGAAGATCAGCTGGAAGAAGTCAGAGATAATACGCTGATTAGATAATGCCGCAAGAATACCTGGTGCTTTCTCGCATCAGGCGCAAAAAAACCAAAAATATTTACCCGACTCAAACGCAGGCCATAGGCAGCGTGCGCATAGATACCGCGCGCTGACGAATGGATCAGGGACTGAGGACGGATTCGGCCTGCAGGTCGGCGTGGTATGAAGAGCGCACCATCGGGCCGCTCGCGACCTGGTCGAAACCGATTGATTCGGCATAGGCGCCTAGCTCGTCAAATTCGTCCGGCGTGACGAAGCGCTCCACGGCGAGATGCTCCAGGCTCGGTTGCAGGTACTGTCCCAGCGTCAGCATGTTGACCTGATGCTCACGCATGTCGCGTAACACCTGTTTAACCTCATCGATCTCTTCGCCGAGTCCGAGCATCAAGCCGGACTTGGTCGGTACCTGTGGATGCATCTGCCTGAACTTCTGCAACAGGTCGAGCGACCACTCATAGTCCGAACCCGGGCGGATTTTCCTGTATAGCGAGGGCACCGATTCAAGATTGTGATTGAATACGTCCGGTGGCGCGTTAGTCATGATTTCAAGCGCCACGTCCATGCGGCCACGAAAGTCCGGGGTCAGTATTTCGATTTTGATGGCGGGATTCAGTTTGCGCGTTTCGCGAATACAATCGACAAAATGACCGGCGCCGCCGTCGCGCAGATCATCGCGGTCCACCGAAGTTATGACCACGTAACGCAACTCCATGTCGTGAATGGTTTTAGCCAGGTTAGCCGGTTCATTGGCATCCAGTCGATTCGGCCTGCCATGACCGACATCGCAGAACGGGCAACGCCTGGTGCAGATATCGCCCATGATCATGAAAGTCGCCGTACCCTTGGAAAAACATTCACCCAGGTTGGGGCAGGAAGCCTCCTCGCAGACCGTATACAAACTGTTTTCGCGCAGGCGTGCCTTAAGTTGCTTGACCCGATCCCCGATCGGTGCCCGGGCGCGAATCCATGACGGTTTGCGCTGCACCGTTTTCGATGGTACGACCTTGATCGGGATGCGCGCGACCTTGTCGGCACCCTTGAGCTTAACTCCTTGTACTACCTGATTCTTTTTCAATTAAGTTCCCAGTAAGTATATCGGCCAGCCTGTAACCCACCTGCTCCACGCTATCGGTAACACCAAATTCGCGTAACTGGGTAACCGCGAGGCCCGGGTAGCCGCAGGGATTGATGCGGGTGAAAGGTTCCAGGTCCATCTCGACGTTCAGACTGAGGCCATGATAACAACATCCTTTTCGAATGCGCAATCCAAGAGCGGCAATCTTGGCCTGACCGACATAGACCCCCGGTGCGCCTGGCCGTGTATGCGCCGCTATGCGGTAGTCATGCAGCAGATCTATCACCGATTTTTCAATTCTCGCGACCAGACCCTTAACGCCCAGATTCAGCCGCGTGATATCAAGCAGGCAATACAGAACCAATTGGCCGGGGCCGTGATAGGTGATCTGCCCGCCGCGATCGATCTGCACCAGCGGAATATCCTCAGGATTCAAAACATGCTCGGCGCGACCGTTAAGACCCTGGGTGAATACCGGCGCATGTTCCGTTATCCAGAGTTCATCGGGAGTTTCCGGGGTGCGCTGCCTGGTGAAAGCTTTCATCGCATCCCAGGTTTCCTGATAATCGGATCTACCCAGATATTTGATTTCAGTAAGATGTCGTAACATCGCCACGGTTACCGCGAGGTGGACCCCTCCCCCGAAAAAGTGAAGTTTACATCAGGGTAAGAGAGCATTTTAACAAAAAGCATTGTGCCATTGGCAAAAGCAGTCAGCTGTTGATAACTTAAAGTGACATCACGACCTGTTCGCAGTCGTATAAATCCTGATAAATCTCTTCCAGTTGCTGTTGACTATGGACGGTGAAAGTGAGGG
>CAWCBX010000193.1:0-8460 GCA_963793595.1 uncultured Gammaproteobacteria bacterium
AATGAATTGCTGGGATGCGACCTAAAATTGATGAAATTAATTGATGGTAGAGGAGAAAATATTGGGTCAGCATGGGTGGGACCAAAAGACTAGATTGTGTTCACAGGCCAGCGTGCTTGCTATCTTCTTTTATCTCGGTGCAAAAAGGTGGAGGTAAACAGGGGTAGGCTTATTCTTCTCAACCTCTCAACAAAATTTTTAAATCCTAGAATTAATTGTAATAATATCCAGGATAAATCACTAGAAATGAAACAGGCAGAGAAAACGCTGCGGGATTTACTGGCAATGGCAGATATAGAAATCGACGGACCTGACCCCTGGCAGATTAAGGTCCATGATCAACGATTTTATGCACGAGTGCTGTCAGACTCCGCAGCGTGGCCTGGGCGAATCCTGATGGATGGCTGGTGGGATCGCTTGAGCCCCAGAGGCGGCTTCAGTGAGCCAGCCACTGTGTGCAGCAAAAAAAGAAACAAAAACCATCAAACTAAATGCAACCCTATGTAGCTAGTTGTTAATTAAAAGGTATGTGATCAAGAGCCTTGGACAGAAGCATCTACAACCACCAGTAATGAGAAGCCTAAGTGAAGGGCTCAATCACTAGTGAATAACCTCACCTGGCTTATGATTAATATGAAATAGGAAACTGATTGAGGCTGCAGGCAGGCCGCTAGAAACGACCGCGATTTGCCGCAAGATCGGCTTACAAAAAGGCATGCGAGTGCTGGATATCGGATGCGGCTGGGGAAGTTTTGCAAAGTTTGCCGCCCAAAAATATGGTGCCAGTGTGGTAGGTGTCAGTGTCTCAAAAGAACAGACTGAACTGGGTCGAAAGATGTGCCAGGGTCTGGATGTGGATCTGCGGCTGGAGGATTATCGTAGCATTGATGAAAAATTCGACCGGGTGGTGTCCGATCGTGTTCTGAAACAGAGGGGGCGAGCATCTGCAGCTTCATGAAGAGGTTGTACCGGCTGCTCAATGACGACGGGATCTTTGTTGCATACCATTGGTACCCACAGTACCGCTACTGCCACCGATCCCTGGTCCGAAAAATACATATTCCCCAATGGCGCGTTACCCACTCCATTGCAGCTAACGAAGGCGACAGATGGGATTTTTCAGATAGAAGACTTGGCAGAACCCGAATGCAAACTATACCAAGACTCTGTTAGCCTGGATGGAGCGTTTCGACCTCAACTGGAAAAAGATAGAGGCGCTCGGTTTCGATGATCGCTTTTATCGCATGTGGCGATATTTCTTACTCACCGCTGCCGGTACCTTTACCGCCAGCGAAGCAATTCTATGGCAGGTGGTGTTTTCCAAAAAAGGCATTGAGGGCGGGTATGAGGCTATTCGGTAGCCTCACCCTGCAAAGGTTGATTGGTTCCCTGGGGCACAGGCGCGGAGACGCGAAGGATTTGCAGAGGAAAACAATATCAATCTGCCCGCACGGGCACGGTAACACTGATCCAGTGGTTTGGTTCCGCACTGAACCTGAATATTCACTTTCATATGCTGATCCGGGATGGGGTGTATGTAGACCGCCTCGACGGATCAACTTGATTTCACTGGGTCAGTTCACCGACCACTGAACCTTCTGTTGGTGTCCGAAACTGGCCGTTTCGAGAAGCCCAGATAATGCTTACGGGCGTCTGCTTTGGAGGACCCGAGTCCCAGATTTATACCGCCAGGAATTACTTCGTGGCCTAATCCTTCATTTATGTTTCTCAGCAGGAGCGCCTTGATAAATATCTAAACTTGAATGACATTTTATACATTTTTTTGAACCTAAAACTCCGGCCGCATTTAGAGCACTGGGAAAAAACCCACAATTTTGACATTTGAGACCATGCTTTATAAGGATGTTTCTTTTTCTTCGGATATTCTGAAATATTACCGAGCCAAGTCCACCTAAAACACATAGCGGCACTAGAACGAGTATTCCTATTTGACCAATGTAAGAAGGTTTAATCACGTAAGAAGCTATGAGTAAAAATGCAAGACCAAGCCACAAAAATAACTTTTTATCCTCTGTTTTACTTACAGATCTGAGTTCATGCTGCAAGCGCCTTATATTGACTGACTCTTCATCCGTATCTGTCTCATAGTCCCCCTCTTTATAATCGTCATTCATTTATTGTGCCCTGATGTTTAATGCCCCGCACGAGCGGCAAAGTGCGCGCGTAGCGAGCACTTTGCCCGACTGCATGTGCTTATAAGGCTGGTTCATCTATTTGCTGTGTCCTTATTTCTTTATAACACTCGGAACAGATTACTTTGAATGAGGCCAGTTCAAACATCTCTTTCGTCCACGCATCTAGGCTCATTAATTTTGAATTGCATTCGTAACACCATGCATCGGGATAAGTTTGTTCATCTTCCCGAGACCAACAGAAACCCACTCGTTTTCCAGTATCTGCTGCCTGGGCAATATGAGTACAAATTAATGTAACACTCTTCTCGCCATGCCTATTGCAATTGATTTTTTCCATTCTCTCTATGTCGACTTATATTCGGATCCGTAAAAGCCTTATAACGCTTCTCATCAGCGGCTGAGGCCAGCGCCAGCCCGCCGAAGTCCGGCTGCATGCGTTTGTTAGTGTTTTTTGGCATGGTGTTTAACAAATTTCTTTATGTACATTTCAACATCCTCCCTGGAATAACCTAGCAGCTCTCCAATTCTATGTTCTTTCTCAACCCAATCTGTATCTATCGTTCTCATATCAGAGAGTAAAATATCCCTCAGTTCTTCAGCGTTTTCTAAAAAGCCTTTTCGATAATAAATGTAATTTGGAAGGTTAGTGTAAGGATCCTCAAATAAGAGTAGCTCTGCCCCTAGCTTATTGGCTATTTGTTCATGATGCTCCGGCTGCCAGTCGTAGGTGAAATATATTAGGTCTTTCGCTCCTTCCTTAAAAAGATCGAATTCGTTTTCTTCGTGGGGCCCAATGCGGCCCTTAATTTCTGTCAAAACACTAACAGCCTATTTAAAAGGTCTTTGACCTTTTTATAATTGTTAACGGGTAAGTGACCTGATAACTGGGAGTGTCATCAGGTACATGGTTAATCTATCCGGTTGTATACGAAAGTGTAGTTCGGAAATTTAATTGTGCGAGGGTCCGTTCATGGCCTATTCTGTTGAAAAACTCGAAAAAAATGGAGGGCTATATTTCTGCAGAAAGCCAAAGCATTCTGAACTTCTCACAGCACTTATTATGTCAGCTCGCCAGTAGCGCTGTCGGAAGAGATCGTTAGATATATGTCTCTCCCCGTATGTTAAATTTTATAATTCCTCATATCGAAAATAATTTTGCCGCCTGGGAAAAATTCGAGTTTTTCAACAGAATAGACCGAAGATTGCCTCCGGCAGGATATTTATCAGCGTCGATTTTAGGGAGTCAAATCAGCGCCGTAAATGTTATTCTGTGCGAAACAATACAAGAGGGCTAGACATGCAAAGTAACGAAACGATTAACCCGCTGAGTCGCTGGTTTTTGATTATCTCACTCGTGTTGATCACACAGGTGGCGTTTTCCTCTGCGCAGGGCGCCACGCTGGCCGAGGTCGACTTGCCTGACCAGGCGACGGTGGGAAGCAAGACAGTTGTGCTCAACGGCCTGGGCCTGCGAACAGCCACTATGTTCAAGGTCAAGGTCTATGTCATCGGGCTGTATCTTGAAAGCAAAAGTAATGATGCCGAAGCCATCATCGCATCCAGCGGGAACAAGCGTATCGCCATGCATTTCGTGCACGAGGTCACGGCCAAGGAACTCCGCGGTGGCTGGACAGAGGGCTTCGAGGATAACGCCAAAGATACTGCCAGCATCAAAAACGAAATTGACAAGTTTAATGCGAGCATGCGCGATGTGAAGGAAGGCGACAGCATTGTGCTCGACTTCGCGGGCGATTCGGTAGACGTACTGATCAACGATACCCGGATCGACAGCATAACTGGCAAGGCGTTTCAGCAGGCCGCGTTGGCTATCTGGCTTGGCCCCAAGCCACCGAATAAACCACTCAAGCAAGGAATCCTTGGGCGCTAGCTGCGATACTCGGCGGGGTTTTCTTATCTCTGCCGAGCATCTCTTGTTGGCCGCTTGCAGAAGCCCGAAAAGTAAATTCAAGTGTCTTCTTTTGGGGAAACAGTCTATCGCGTCCGCAGGGCAACGCATGAGTCACCAAAACCACAGCCTCGATTAACTTTGTTTTAGCTCACTGCGAATAGGTATACTAATTCCTGATTTGGACGACTTTATATGAGGCGATGCCTTGAGCAATAAACTATCAGTTAACCGCCTGACAGGGAGTTTGGGAGCGGAAATAGAAGGCCTGCGGCTGGTCAATTTGAATAGCGAACAGATCGCTACCATTGAATCACTTTTGCACCAACATCTGGTGCTGTTTTTCCCGCAACAGTTTCTCGACATCGAGGCGCATGTCGCACTGGGTAGTCACTTCGGCCCCCTGGATTCGCATCCCAATCTCGATAATCCGTTCACCAAACATGAAAAAGTTTTTGAGCTGGCGGCTAGCCACGGAGGGGTCGCCGACGAATGGCACAGCGATATTTCTTTTAGTGCCAATCCCTCGAAGATCTCCATCCTGAACATGATCGAATGCCCGGAAGTGGGAGGCGACACGCTTTGGGCAAGTACCTATGCGGCCTATGAAGCCCTGTCGGAGCCGCTTCAGGAGCTGTGTGAAAGTTTGACCGCATTGCACGATGCGGCGCCGCATGGCAAACCCGAGATCAACACGATTCATCCGGTAGTTCGTATACACCCGGTGACCAAACGCAAAGCATTATTCGTTAATCAGCATTTTACACGCCGCCTGGTCGAGTTGAGCCACGAGGAAAGCAATATGCTGCTCGATTACCTGGTACGCTGGATTGCCAGTCCGAAATTTACGCTTCGTTACCGCTGGCACAAGGGCACCATCGCGATCTGGGACAACCGCTGCACGCAACACTTTGTGGTCAGCGATTTCAACCAGCAACGTATTATTCAGCGGGTCACGGTGATGGGCGACAAACCCGAGGCCGCTGCAGCGACTCGCTGGCAACCCTATGTTCGCAAGGAAAATGTAGGTGCTTCCAGCCGCTATGATCAGCAATTGAACGATACTCTCGGCAGGCAGGTCCTGACGCTAGAGTCGAATCGAAAAAAATAACCCACGGTGAACGCTGTGATCCGACCCCGGTTTTGCGCAGGAACCGAAAGCGGGTAGCCGCACTTGCGCCAGGTCTCGCGGTAAAGCATAGAGATCGCCGTAGCAACGGCGATGACCACACCTGACCTTATGCCCCGATTCGATCTGCAATGGCAATGATGCGGTACATGTCGCGCAATACCGGCTTTTCGATCAGTTTGCCGTCGATCACCACAAGGCCGGTATCGGCCTCTGCGAAGGTCTTGATGATGCGTCGTGCACGCGTAATCTCGTCTTCGCTCGGCGTGAAGACGCCGTTGAGGGCGGTAATCTGTTTCGGGTGGATCGCCCCCTTGCCGGAAAATCCGAGTGCCCGGGCTTGCTCGGCGGCAACTACCATGCCGTCTTGATCCTCGAGATCGAGGTAAGGCACGTCGATCACATCGAGGCCGGCGGATGCAGCGGCATGCACCACCCGAGAGCGGGCATAGAGCAGCGGTTCCCAGGCATTTTCGCAGCGTAACTCCGCAGCCATGTCGACGCCGCCGAAAAACATGGCATCGATACGCGAACTGCAATGCGCAATCTCGTAGGCCGCTTCGAGGCCGGCGTTGGTTTCGATGATGATGTGCAGCCGCGTATCGTGTCCCCGTTCAGTGAGCAGATTATCGAGCATCACGACTTCATCGGGTGTTCTGACCTTTGGCATCATCAACGCAGGTGGCGGAGTATCAGTGGCCAGGATTGCCTGCACATCTTCAACACCAAATTGCTCGCGCATACAGTTGATGCGTAGGATCCGTTCGACCCCGTCATCCGCCTGCGCCGTTGCAAATAAAGCCAGCGCGTGTTTGCGTGCCTCACTCTTATCCTTCGGTGCAATGCCATCTTCGAGTTCAACGCAAACAATATCGGTGCCTGAGGCCAGCGCCTTCGGAAACATCTCGGGCTTAAGGCCCGGCGTGAAAATAAAACTGCGGCGCGGCCGCACAATTGAATTACTCATGCTTTCTCTTTGCTCGTTGTGATTACTACCAATGGTTCCTGCCTGAAACAGGCTTAACGGTCGGGCACATCAGGAATCGTTCTGTCCAGGCCCCTGACAATCAGTTTCTCCGGGTCAAAAAACGGGAGATTCACGATCTCGCAGGGATAGACGTTCCCGTCCGGCAAGCGGACATCGAGATTGCGACCATTCCATTCGCCGGCTTCGTTGAAGACAACGTAACCAACACCACAACCAAGCGTCGGCGAGTCGATGCCCGCAGTCAACTGCCCAACCACTACATCATCGGCCAGAACAGCACTACCGCGACCAGGAATCGCAGCGGCACATTTTACGCCGTAGAGGCGCGTGCGTCGGTCTGCATTCAGCAGAGCATCGCGACCAATGAAATCACTCTTCTCCATATCGATAAATGGCTCGAGACCAGCGTCGAATGGTGTCATCGAAATATCCATGTCGGTCATGTTGCCGAGAATACCCGCTTCGATACGGCGGATCGTCAACGAGCGGGTACTGGAAAATTCCATACCAAAGGGTTCCCCCGATGCCATTAAATGATCCCACAAGGCCAGGTGGTCAGTTGCCTCGCCCTGACAATAGATTTCGAAACCGAGCTCATTGGTAAAACCGGTTCTCGAGACATAAAGCTGCTGGCCGCCCAGATCAAAAAATCCCGCATGAAAATAGCGCATGTCTTCGGTAATCTGACCTGCCGAGGCCGCCTTCATGATATCGAAAGATGCGGGGCCCTGGATCTGGATCACGCGTGAGTTCGGGTCCGATATCCTGACATCGTAGCCGCCACTATGGGCAATGAGCCATGTCTCGAACGCTCCGTCCGCCTGCACGTACCAGAAGCGATCATCCGCGAGCTTAAACAGAACGCCATCCATGAACACGCCGCCCTGGGGAGTACAGGCGATGCAGTATCGACCACGCCCTTGCTGCAACGTGGAGACGGTTCGCGCAAATACTTTTTCGAGAAATGGCACCACGTCCGGGCCGGAGATTTCGACCGGCTTTTCCGGTACGTCGTAAATCAGGGCCTTGCGCCGCAAGGTCCAGTATTTCTGTATCGGGTCTTCACCATTGTATATGGTGAAGAAACGGCCCGCGTAAACGCCGCGAATCATTTCCGGGTTGTCATAACGCGGAAGGTAGGGTGAGGGTTCAAAGACCCGGGAACTGACCCGCACGGTATCGTTGATGTCTGGTGTTTCCTGGATGTTCATTCAATCTAATCTCTATAACGGTGAAATAAGGCTATGGATGGTCAGTTCTAAGCTGACTCGTTTTCGCGCAAGATTTCGGGTGGATCAAAAGCCGTGACCCTTGCTAACGGATCAAGGTAACGCTCTATATCGACCAGGCAGGTATGTGCAATCGGCCCCTGTGCGAGCCGGGAGGTGCCGATATCGGGGGTCAGCATGTTCGGATTGCCGTGCTTGCACAGGCTTCCCGGCTCAGCAGGATCGAGTGGGTCGTACCAGGCACCGGTACTCATTTGCACGACGCCTGGCATCACCTGATCATCGATTACCACCCCGCCCAGGCAGGCACCACGCTGGTTAAACACACGCACCACATCCCCGTCGGCCAGGTGCCGGGCTTTGGCATCTTCGGGATGTAGCATGATCGGTTCACGTTGATTGATTTTGGCTGCACGACAATGGCTGCCGTGGTCCAGCTGGGAATGCAGTTTGGTCTTCGGTTGATTGGAAATTAAATGCAAGGGAAAATCTGCGCTATCGCCGCCAAGCCATTCCAGCGGTTCCATCCAGGTTGCATGACCGGGACAGTCGTCATATTCAAAACTGGCCACGACCGCGGAATGAATTTCAATTTTGCCTGACGGGGTCGGTAGCGGATGCGCAATCGGATCATCGCGAAAGGCTCTCAACATCACGACAGGTTCAAGCGGTGGTTCGGGTTTAAACCAGCCGGATTTTTTGAATTCAGCATAGCCCGGCATAGCAAAACCTTTAGCTTGCGCTCGCTCGACTGTCGCCTCGTAAATCGACTCTATCCATTCCGGTTCGCTGCGACCTTCGGTGAACGCTTCTTCGACTCCCATCTGACGCGCGATGCCCGCGAAAATGTCGTAGTCATTGCGACTTGAACCAACCGGTTCGATCGCCTGTTGCATATCGATGACATAAGGATCGCGAGGCGATATCGATACGTCATTGCGTTCGAGTGTCGTGGTACAGGGCAGGACAATATCAGAATGTTTGGCCATACTGTTCCAGCACCATTCATGCAGCACAATAGTGTCGGGTTTTTGCCAGGCCTTGAGCATTTT
>CAWCBX010000194.1:0-6328 GCA_963793595.1 uncultured Gammaproteobacteria bacterium
ACCAATGCTGGACAATGGTGATGTCGACTTTTCGCAGCTCGAAGCATTGATCAATTTTCATGTGCGCGAGGGTACACAGGCGCTTGTTATCGCCGGTACCACCGGTGAATCCGCCACGCTAAGCCCCGTCGAGCATTGCGATTTGTTGCACAAGAGTTACGAGATAATCAACCGGCGCCTGCCAATGATTGCCGGAACCGGCGCCAATTCAACCGCGGAAGCGATCGAGCTTACCAGGTGCGCCGAGTCGAGCCGGGCGGAAGCAGCATTGCTGGTCACTCCTTATTACAACAAACCAACTCAGAAGGGCCTTGTATTGCACCATCAGGCGATAGCCAACGCGGTTGATATTCCGCAAATCCTGTATAACGTGCCGGGCCGCACGGCCTGTGATATGCAGGCCGATACCGTCGCCGAACTGGCTAAGGTGAGTAATATCGTAGGTATCAAGGAAGCCACCGGCAGTATGGAGCGACTGGCCGATATAAAACGCCAGGTAGACGATAAGTTCGCCCTGCTTACCGGCGACGATTCTACCACCTGTGAGTTTATTCTTAACGGTGGCCATGGCGCGATATCCGTTACCGCCAACGTGGTACCCGCTAAAATGGCCAATATGTGTCAGCTCGCACTGGAAGGCAAGGCAGCCGAAGCCCGCGCAGCCGATGCGGAAATCGCTGAACTGCACCGTTTGCTGTTTATCGAGTCTAATCCGATACCTGTCAAATGGGCTGTGTCCCAGATGGGATTTGGTGAATTGCACCTGCGCTTGCCGATGACAGTTCTCGATGATAAATATCAGCAGCCCCTCAAAGAAGCGCTAATTGCTTCAGGCGCCTTATGAAAATTACGCGAATTCCCGTACTCGTGGTACTGGCGATGTCATTTGTAGCCTGTGAAAGTGGTTACGACTACCGATATGGGGACTCTTCGGTGGGCCAGTCGCTGGAACTGCCCCCCGATCTTGCTGGAGTTCAAGTCGAGTCCAAGTTTGAACTGCCGGCTGCGATATCGGGCGATGATGAAGCGACGAAGGACAAGATACCGGTACTGGCAAAGGTGCAAACTGTTCAACTGGAAGGTAGCGGGGACCTTTACTGGCTTCAGGTTGAAGAACCGGTAGATAACCTCTATCAATTAGTAAAGAATTTCTGGGCGTCTGAAGGCTACCGATTGAATGTTGATGAGCCTGTTATCGGTGTCATGCAAACCGAATGGGTATATAAGAGCGAGGGTGCTGAAGAGGAGAGTAGTTCATGGTTTGGGAAGCTGTTCACTTCCGAAGACCTGTCCGCCACTCAGGATCAGTTCAGGACCAGAATCGAACGCAGTCAGACAAACAAATTGAATCGAATTTATATTGCACATCGCGGCACAGAATACAAATACGTGCTCCGCAACGAGGGCCCGCGGGCCGATGAGGCTGATGAGAGCGAGTGGAACTTTCGCCAACCGGAACCCGAGCTCGAAATCGAAATGTTGTCCCGCCTGATGATACACCTTGGCTTACAGCAGGATGAAGTCGAGCAGCAGCGAGAAAGCGTTAAACTTTTTAAACCAAGGGCAAACCTGTATGTCGATGCGGATGAAAGTTCGCCTTACCTGATTATAAATGACGTTTACCAGATCGCGTGGAACCGGGTTTTTCATCAGCTTGAGCGAATGAATTTTGAAATTATCAATTCCGAGTTTAAAAGCGGGCTCTCCGGTGAAGGCGTTATTGAAATTAAAGCCCCCACCGTTGAAATTGAATCGTCGGAGGGTGGGTTCTTTTCGTTTCAATCCGAAGAAAAAGAGGGGTCAATGAAATTTACGCTGGTTTTTATCGAAGAGACGAATCAGTCGACCAGGCTGATTCTGGAAGACGCCAAGGGTGAATTCGATACTTCTCCAGCGGGGGCGCAGTTCCTTAACCTGATGTACCAGAAAATCAGGTAATCGATATGCGCATAGCGTCTTTGGGTAGTGGCAGCCGGGGTAATGCCACCCTGGTGCAGTATCGGGATACCACTTTGCTGATAGACAATGGATTCTCGTTAAAACAGTTCACGCGCCGACTTGAGCGCCTGGAGATTAAACTTGATGAGATCGACGCGGTATTGCTCACGCACGAGCACGGCGATCACAGTGGTGGTGTCGAGCGTCTTTGTGCCAGGCATGAGATCCCGCTGTGGACGGCGGTTGGTACTGCCCGCGCCGCGCTCAGCCCTGGTTTTGAGTACCAGCGACTGATAGCCGGTCGTGCAGTCACCATCGGCGGGATCGAAATTACTCCGGTCACCGTGCCGCACGATGCCAGTGAACCCTTGCAATTTATTTTTCATCAGCTCGACAATGGCAAGCGGCTTGGCATTCTGACCGATACTGGACATATTACCCGCCATATCGTTGAGGCGTTCAGTTGTCTCGACGGGCTTTTGCTGGAGTTTAACTATGATGCGGAGATGCTGGCCAGTGGCCCATATCCGGATATGCTAAAGCAACGTGTTGGGGGTAATCTCGGACACCTGTCTAATGAGCAATCCCTCGATTTACTGCGGCAGATAGATACCGACAGCCTCAACTGCCTGATCGCAGGTCATATTTCGGAGAAAAACAACAGGTCAGCCATGGTCGATCAGCTGATTCGTCAACTGGAGGATGTTCCCGTTCCGGTGCTTGCCGATCAGGAAGCAGGTTTCGACTGGATATCTATTTAATGGGATTAATCAGGGTCTTTGTCGAACTCGATTAAAGCATAGGCAGAGTGATTGTGGATCGATTCGAAATTTTCCGATTCGAGCACGTACTGCCGAATCCGATCGTCCTTGTTCAGCTCCCCGGCTATATCGCGCACCATGTCTTCGACAAACTTCGGATTATCGTAGGCCCGTTCGGTGACGTATTTTTCATCGGGTCGTTTGAGCAATCCATAAAGCTCACAAGAAGCCTGCTTTTCGACAATATCGATAAGCTCTTCTATCCAGATGAAGCCGCTGGTTTTCGCATCGAGGGTGACGTGCGAACGTTGATTATGGGCGCCGTAGTCGGAAATAGACTTGGAACATGGGCACAGGCTGGTGACTGGAATCTGCACTTTGATTCGAGTACTGGTAACACCCGAACTGATTTCGCCAATTAGCGATACTTCGTAATCGAGTAACGACTCCACCCTGGAGACGGGTGCTTGCTTGTTCACGAAGTAGGGGAAACTCATTTCGATATAACCCGATTCCGCCTCGAGTAGCTCGGCCATTTCCCTGAGCATTTCATTAAACGAGGTATAGGATATTTCCTTTTCATGATCGTTTAGAATCTTGACGAAGCGCGACATGTGGGTGCCTTTGAACTGATGTGGCAGGAACACAAACATGCTAAACGTGGCTATGGTATGTTGTTGGCCGTCTGAACGATCCTTGACTATAACCGGGTGGCGGATGTCCTTGATGCCGACTTTGTTGATTGCGAGTTCTCGTGTGTCCGCTGATCCCTGAACATCGGGAATCGTCGAAACCGGGCTAGTTGCTGGTTCACCATTCATTACTTAATCCTGATACAAGACCTGGTTGCAGTGCTGCGGCTTGCGGTAAGAGTCATACCTGGGGTGGATACTCGTAGCATGGCAATAACCGAGCAAAAAGGTTGGTTATTATACTGCGCATCCAGTCTAAGGCAAATATTCATTAAACGATTATCCCACTAACCATCCCTGATAGCGATAGCAGGGCAGTCAGCGATAATGAAATTGTTTAACGACAGGCGAGCAGGTAACGAAATCGATGATTTCGTTCTTAGACTGAACCAGCCGAGAACGGGGGCCGGAATCAGGGAGTAGGTTAATCTATTGTTATTATTATGGTCTAAGCGGGTGAAACGTCTTCAGCCTGCGGGCCTTTGGCGCCATCGGTAACCTTCATGGTTACGGCCTGGCCTTCCTGAAGGGTTTTATGGCCTTCAGACTGAATAGCGCTGTAATGTACGAAAACGTCCTTGCCACCCTCTTGCGAAATAAAACCATAGCCTTTGGCATCGTTGAACCACTTAACCGTGCCGGATACTGTTTCTGACATAATATTACTCTATAGCTTGATGATATTTTTGTCGGATTTTCTCGCCCGACAGGGCTCATTGTAGGATAAACCCCGAGCGGAAGCCATTATTTAAACTGATCTGAATCATCATGTTAGAGCTGATAACGGAGTACTTTGCATCCAGTTATATAGAGTGCGGTGGGCCGATTAAACCTGCGTAAACTCGAGGATCGAATGACGTAGCGTTACCGGATCGAGACCATAATCTGCAAGCACCTCTTCCCGGGTGCCTTGTGACGGAAACATGTCGCTGAGGCCGAGGCGTAAAATCGGGATACTGATTCGTTGTCGATTGAGGAACTCGAGAACTGCCGATCCTGCTCCGCCCTCGGTGCTGGCGTCTTCCAGGGTTACCAGGTAATCGTGACTGGAGGCCAAATCCATAATCATCGATTCATCGAGAGGCTTGATAAAGCGCATGTTAACCAGGCTTAAGTCCAGGTCTTCGGCGATGGGTTCGGCGATACTAAAAAGGCTGCCAAACACAAGCAATGCGGTTTGCTTCCCCGTGCGGACCTGCAGGGCTTTGCCGATCTCGACGCAAGTGTCAATGTCTATCGCAGAGGGCTGGGTAACACTGTCTCTTGGATAACGAACCAGGGCGGGTCCGGGATACTGGTAGGCTGTGTTGAGTAACTCATGCATGTCCTGGCCATGCGCCGGGGCCATCATGATGATGTCGGGTATACAACGACAGTAAGCGATATCAAAATTGCCGGTGTGAGTCGCACCATCAGCGCCGACAATGCCAGCCCGGTCAACTGCAAAGGTTACATCGAGGCCCTGTACGGCGACATCGTGGATAAATTGATCGTAGGCACGCTGCAGAAAAGTTGAATAAATCGCGACCACTGGTTTGAGTCCATCGCATGCCATTCCGGCCGCCAGGGTTACCGCATGTTGCTCGGCTATGCCGACATCGTGGTAGCGTTCCGGCATTTCTTCTGAAAATTTGACCAGCCCCGAACCTTCCCGCATTGCCGGGGTGATAGCGTGCAGCTGCGACTCCTGCCTGCCCTTGGCGACCAGCCAGTCAGAAAATATATTGGTATAAGACTGTATGCCCGGCTTGCTCGAAGATTTAACCATGCCGGTTTCAGGATCAAATGGCCCGATCCCGTGAAACTTGCAGGCATCCTCCTCTGCGGGTGGATAACCCTTACCCTTGCGCGTGACGATATGCAGCATCCGCGGACCGGATAACTGTTGTAAATTGCGTATTAAAGATAGTAAGTCGCCCAGGTTGTGACCGTCGATGGGTCCGAAGTACGAGAATCCGAGCTCCTCGAACAAGGTTCCCGGTGTTACCATTCCCTTGACGTGTTCCTCCGCGCGTTTGGCTAGTTCCCAGGCACTGGGGATTCTTTTTAGTACCTTTTTACTTCCCGAACGCAGGCTGGTGTAAATTTTCCCCGACCAAATGCTGGATAAATATTTCGACATGGCACCGACATTGGGCGAAATCGACATTTCGTTGTCATTCAGGATAACCAGCAAATCGGTGTCGATGGCACCACCATGATTGAGTGCCTCGTAGGCCATTCCAGCAGTCATGCCACCGTCACCAATAATAGCCACGGCCTGGCGATCGATACCTTGTGAGTTGGCAGCAATCGCCATACCCAAAGCGGCGCTGATAGATGTACTCGAGTGGCCGGCACCAAAGTGGTCGTATTCCGATTCGGTAATTTTGGGAAAACCGGAAAGACCGCCCTGTTGCCTCAGTCCGGCCATCTGATCGCGCCGGCCGGTCAAAATCTTGTGTGGATAACATTGATGACCAACGTCCCAGATCAGGCGATCATGGGGAGTGTCGAACAGGTAATGCAGCGCAATCGTTATCTCCACCGCTCCCAGACCGGAAGCGAGATGACCCCCGGTTTGCGACAGGCTTTGTAACAGGAAGGCGCGTATTTCTTCCGCTAGTTCCGGCAACTGGTTTTCGTCAAGTTCGCGTAAATCTGCGGGGCTGTCGATCTGCTTCAGTATGGGGAAGGTTTCGTTTATTTTATTCAATGGGTTGCTATCCGGCACGACGCCTCGCTTAGTTTTTCCGCTCGACGAACCAGGCCGAAATATACCTTAATATATCGGCTTCCTCACCAAATATTGAAAGAGCCTGTAATGCAAGCTGGTGCAGTTCCTGCGCTTTTTCATATGAAGCTTCGAGGCCAATCACGGATGGAAAAGTAGGTTTGTTAAGCGCGCTGTCGGAACCTTGCATTTTTCCCAACGTAGCGGTGTCACTAGTGACATCG
>CAWCBX010000195.1:0-26295 GCA_963793595.1 uncultured Gammaproteobacteria bacterium
GCAGGGTGCTCGCAATTCTGCAAAACGATGCTGCTATCGATCAACTTGAAAATGGTGACCAGGCAATCATCATCCTGGATCGTACCCCGTTTTATGCGGAATCGGGCGGCCAGGTCGGTGATATCGGTGAGATCAGGATCGGTGATGAGACAGTATTCAAAGTCATCGATACGCAAAAACAGAACGATGTTTATCTTCACATTGGTTACCTGGTGAGCGGTGAGCCTGGTGTCGGTGATGAGGTCGATGCCCGGATCGACGATGACCATCGTCAAGCGGTTATGCTCAATCATTCTGCCACGCATTTAATGCATGCGGCATTGCGTCGGGTGCTGGGCGAACATGTGCAGCAGAAGGGTTCGCTGGTCGATGCCGATAAGTTGCGTTTTGATTTCTCGCATTACCAGCCTGTCGAGCCCGAGCAAATCGCTGAAATCGAATCCCTGGTGAATATCCAGATACGCGGCAATCTAAAAACCAGGGCCGAGGTGATGGACATGGAAGCTGCGAAAAAATCCGGGGCGATGGCCCTGTTCGGTGAGAAATATGGCGATCGTGTGCGCGTGTTGAAAATTGGATCCGATTCGATAGAGCTCTGTGGCGGCACCCATGTGCCGCGTGCCGGGGACATCGGGCTTTTCAAAATTGTGCTGGAAAGCGGCATCGCTTCGGGCGTGCGCCGTATCGAGGCCGTGACCGGTGAGGCTGCGGTCAAACGTTTTATTGAAAGTGAAAACAAGCTCGACACGGTTGCACAGAGGCTGAAGGCGAGTCGAGATAACCTGCTGCCGCGTATCGAGCAGTTACAGGCGAACAACCGGTCGCTGGAAAAAGAGATCGAAGCCTTGAAGTCGAAACTTGCCTCGCAGACCGGGGGCGATCTGGCTTCCCAGGCACAGGAGGTCAAGGGCATCAAGGTGCTCGCGGCGAGCCTGGATGGCGCTAACGTGAAAACCCTGCGTGAAACGGTCGACCAGCTGAAAAACAAACTCGGTGCCGCTGCCGTCGTACTTGCCAGTAGCGCAGACGGCAAGGTGTCGATTATCGCCGGGGTTACCCGGGCTGAATCCGAGCGCATTCGCGCTGGTGACCTGGCCAACCTGGTCGCTGAACAATGTGGCGGTCGCGGCGGTGGCCGGCCTGATATGGCCCAGGCCGGAGGCAATCAGCCTGAAAACCTGGCTGCTGCACTCGAATCGGTACTCCCCTGGGTCGAAAGTAAACTCTAGCCTCCAGGCTCTTAATTTATAACAAAATCGGTCATGCGTGTAACAGTTGTTACCAGTCTGTGTCGTTGCGTATGTCTTTCTTTTTCTGTCATCCCCGCGCAAGCGGGGATCTCGCTATCAACGCAGTTCTGCACGATTCCTGTACCTCGAACCTACCTTACCAGCTAATCAGATCGGCTTCGTTTAAAAATTGATAGATCAAAACTATGGCTAGCAGCAACAGTAGCTTGCGCAGGATAGACTGGTAGGTGCTCACCTGAATTCGTGGTTGCAGGCGCTGGCCGAGCATTAGCGCGATAACAGCGACTACTGCCAACGGCGCGGTTTCGAGTGCTAATCTGACACTCACCAGACCTGCGATTGCAAGCACGACTATCTGGGACAGCTTGCCCACCAGGAAACAGGAGTTCAATGCCGGCACGAGCGTCGACCTCGGTGTTTCCAGGGACATGAAATAGATGATCAAAATGGCCACCATGACATTGGTGGTACCCGCAGAAAGGCCGGCGACAAGTCCGAAAATTGCCATCGCCAGCAGTGAGTTGCTCATCAGCCACTGTTGCGGAATGCGTATACCGTTCCACAGGTAGAGCAGTATCAATGCCGCCAGTACGATGCGAAACGGGGCGGGGTCGGTAACTGCCAGAATGCTCGCGCCAGCTATCGACCCCAATAGTGCGAACAATACCAGCGGCAGAAATGGCCTCGTACTTGCCAGGGATGATTTGCTGTTCGCAATGCTGGCGATATTGACCGCCATGGTCGGCAACAAGGTAATCAGGATCGCGCTGCGCACGTCCATCATGGTCGCCAGCATCGGTGTCGCCACCATCGGGAAACCAAGACCCAGGGTGCCGTGGATCAGGCCGGCGAATAGTATCACCGCGATTATCGCCAGCACGATCAGGCCATCGAAATGGAGCAATGAGATCATCTGTGGTCAGGCCCCGGGGTCAAAGGTAGTTGAGTTCTATTCATCAGGGCGCATGATTACGAATATGGTTATACAAACCAACCTATATTTCCTATAATCCGCGGTCGCTTTTTCAACTCGAGAGATAATGGCGTTACTGGTACAAAAATTCGGTGGCACCTCGGTAGGCACTATTGAGCGCATCGAAGCCGTTGCGGACAAGGTTATATCATACCGGGATGAAGGCCACGACATGGTTGTCGTGGTGTCAGCGATGAGTGGTGAAACCAACCGCCTGGTTGAGCTTGCGAAACAGGTCGATGCGCAGGCGCGCGGGCGCGAACTCGATGTCCTGCTGACTACGGGCGAACAGGTCACCATCGCGTTGTTGGCCAT
The DNA here is from genome assembly GCA_963793595.1 of uncultured Gammaproteobacteria bacterium. Classification (GTDB taxonomy): domain Bacteria; phylum Pseudomonadota; class Gammaproteobacteria. The sequence continues at coordinate 2,539 of CAWCBX010000195.1, forward strand.
GGCGCTGGAAAAGCGGGGTTACCCTGCCCGATCCTACACCGGAGCCCAGGCCAAGATTACTACCGACAGTGCGCACAACAAGGCGCGTATTAAATCGATCGATCATGAAAAAATATCCGCTGACCTGAAAGATGGACGCATCGTCGTCGTTGCCGGCTTCCAGGGCGTCGATGAGTTTGACAACATTACCACGCTCGGACGTGGTGGTTCGGATACCACCGGAGTGGCGCTGGCCGCGGCGTTGAAAGCCGATGAATGCCAGATATTTACTGACGTCGATGGCGTTTACACTACCGACCCGCGGGTAGTGCCGGATGCCCGCCGCCTGGATACCATTACCTTCGAAGAAATGCTGGAAATGGCAAGCCTCGGTTCGAAAGTGCTGCAGATTCGCGCGGTCGAATTTGCACAGAAATACGAAGTGCCGCTGCGCGTTCTGTCTTCATTCGAAGCAGGTGACGGCACATTGATAACCTCGGAATATGGTACGGATAAAACTATGGAACAAGCCCTGATATCGGGCATCGCGTTCAATCGCGACGAAGCCCAGTTAACCATGAACGGTGTATCAGATACGCCAGGTGTTGCTTACCGGATACTGGGCCCGATTTCTGATGCCAATATCGAAGTCGACATGATTCTGCAAAATGTCAGTGCGGATGGCACTACCGATTTTACCTTTACGGTGCATCGCAACGATTTTGATACTGCTTTAGGATCGCTCGAGCAGACGGCGAAACAATTGAAAGCCCGCGAAGTGTCTGGAAACAACAAGATAGTCAAGATTTCAATCGTTGGCGTTGGTATGCGATCACATGCGGGTATCGCGAGTCGTATGTTCGAAATTCTGGCTAATGAAGGCATCAATATCCTGATGATTGCTACTTCTGAAATTAAAATTTCAGTCGTAGTGGACGAAAAGTACCTCGAATTGGGCGTGCGCGCCTTGCACGAAGGGTTCGAATTAAGAAAAATGTCATAAAAATTTTCAACTGGTCTAGCTTAAGCCAGTTGGGTTAATATTGCCGTTGGCCCGGAGAATAATGGTCATATAAAAATAAAAAGCGTTTTTCCTGCCACGAAGGCGGGGTGAGAGATTACGGCGATATTTTTTTTTGGAGAGAAGGAATGCTGATATTAACGCGGCGTGTTGGGGAAACCTTAATGATCGGAGATGAAGTGACAGTCACCGTTCTGGGCGTTAAGGGGAACCAGGTAAGGATTGGGGTGAATGCACCCAGGGAAGTGGCAGTACATCGTGAGGAAATTTACGATCGTATCAAAGCGGAAGAAGGTGAAGAAGGATTGGGAAATACAGTCGAAGAATAGTGTTTATTTTCATTTGAAGCGAGTTTCATCGCTATTTTACAATCGATTCTATTGCAATAGCCTTGTGTATTAGGCTGTTGCATTGTAATTTATACGTTCAATCCGGAGAGATGGCTGAGTGGTCGAAAGCGCTCCCCTGCTAAGGGAGTATACGTTAATAGCGTATCGAGGGTTCGAATCCCTCTCTCTCCGCCAGACCAAAAAACAGCCCCGCAACGCGGGGCTTTTTTTTGGTCTGGCGGAGAGAGAGGTTTGATGAGAACCCTACGGTTCGACAAAATGCGCCAGCATTTTGGACCGCCGCAGGCGCCCCCGCAGGGGGTCAAAACGCGAGATGCAATCGCGTTTTGAGTCTATCCCTCTTCAAAGCCTCCTCGATACTAACTAAAGCCGCCGCGGGGCTTTTTTTTGGTCTGGCGGAGAGAGAGGTTTGATGAAAACCCTACGGTTCGACAAAATGCGCCAGCAATTTGGACCGCCGCAGGCGCCCCCGCAGGGGGTCAAAACGCGAGATGCAATCGCGTTTTGAGTCTATCCCTCTCAAAGCCTCCTCGATACTAACTAAAGCCGCAACGCGGGGCTTTTTTAGTGTCTGGTAGATAGAGCGAATTATTGTGCATACCCGGTTTCAGGGCGAGGGGTTTCAACATTCGATGAACCACCGCTACCAGCGGCCTGAAATCGACTATAAATAAAAGAAATAATACAAAACCACCAAAATCAATCCGGTGCCGATATTGACCATAAATCCATTCTTGATCATTTCGCGGACATTGACGACTCCTGTGGAATAGGCAATAGCGCTTGGCGGCGTCCCCACCGGCATCATGAAGTCGAGGGATACACCTATGGCAATGAGCAAGGCCATAGACTTCATATCAATCCCCAGGCTGCTGGAAAGAGGTAGCATCAATGGAATCAGTATCGCCGCGGAGGCAGTATTGCTGGCCACCATAGTCACGAGGATGCCAAAAAAAACCAGAATCAATAAAGTTACGAACAGCGGAATGCCAGTAATCCAGTCTTGCAGTAAAGTGGTTAGCCAAAGGTCAATACCGACCTGGTTGACGGCTGACCCCAAACTCAGGCCCCCGCCAAACAACAACAGCGTGGACCAGGAAATTTTAGCGAGATCAGTTTCATCGAGTAAGCCCAAAGAAAACAAACTAATCACTGGTATGAGGGCCACCGTGGAGGAGGAGAGACCAGTAAATTTTGTTGTCAGCCAACCTGCCACGGTGATCAGGAAAACAATAAATATCAGCTTCTGCGACCGATTGAGCTTCCTGGCCTGGTAAGTAAACTGGATTTTTTCGATCTCGGGCTTGTTAAATAAAAATAACAGAAGCCAGGTAAAAATAAGCGCGAGCACCACAAAAGGAAGCGCTTTGAACATCCATTCGACAAAATCCAGAGAGATGTTTCTTTCACCCAGGTATTTGGCGGCAATGGCGTTGGGTGGGCTACCCACCAGGGAGCCGATGCCACCGATTGTGGCGGCGTAAGCGACAGCGAGAACAGCGCCTTTGGCGAATCGGGAGTGTTGATGAAATAGATTATTCTCCCTGAGAACAATTATGGAAATAGGAATCATGATGGCTGCGGCAGCGGTATTAGACATCCACATGGACAGGAAGGCAGTGACAAGCATGAGTCCGAGCACAAAAATTAGTGGTCTATCTCCCATGCGGTCTAGAATTTCATGTGCCATGCGATGGTCGAGCTCATGTTTTTGCAAAGCTTGCGCGAGAATAAATCCACCAAGAAATAAAACGATCACGGGGTCGAAATAAGGATGAAATATATCTTTGGCAGAAAAGTTACCCAGCGAGAGGAGTAAAAAGGATCCGGTGAGGGCCGAGACATACAAGGGAATGGCCTCCGTTACCCACAGGACAATAACCGCTATCAAAGTTGCCGCCACCAGTGCCTGATCGGAGTCTGGTTCGGGCCATATCCAGAAAGTAGTTATGAAGCAGAGAAATGAGGCGAGCAGAGCCAACCATTTGTACCGGTGGTGAGGCGCCGGGGAATCAGTCGTATTCTTTCCAGGGGAGATCATCAGCTCTTTGATGCAGAGTCAAATCCGGATTGGCAACGAACCCGGGGTTTCAGGCGCAATACTGCAATTCGACAAGATCTTTTCTGCAAAGCGTATTTAACCTTCAAGCAGGAGCCCGAGTCTGTCATCCGGGCCTGGCCTTGTTTACTGGAGCACTTGAATTGACCGGGCATTGAGGTCAGTAGGTGGGCAGTCGGTGCGCTGGCGAGGTGCTGGAAGCGACTCGACTCATGGCCAGATGCCGCGTAGCAGGGTCGCGTGCACCACGCGTTCGATGGCGATCGCCAGGGCAATGGTGCGAAAATCCGGTATGCTATCCTGCGTTGATTCTTCACCGACCACAAACGCCTGCCAGCGGCTAAACACCGAGTCCAGGGACGCATAGAGCTTGGCGCGCATCTTTTCGGTGATCGTATCGTAGTCCCACTGCTCGTTCACCTGGTTCTGCACCCATTCGTAATAACTGACGGTCACGCCGCCCGCGTTCACCAGAATGTCTGGTAGCACATAAATTCCACGCTCCTGCAGTATCCTGTCCGCGCCTGGCGTGGTTGGATTATTCGCACCTTCAACGACCAGCCTGGCCTTGATGTTTGCCGCGTTGCCCGCGTGAATCTGGTTGCCGAGCGCTGCTGGCAGCAGGATGTCGCACTCCAGTTCCAGTAACTCCTCGTTGGTGACGGTCATTGTATCCGCCATCCCGACTACGCTACCCTGCCTGGCCTTGAACTGCTCGACCTCGGATGGATCCAGCCCTGCTGCGCGGTAAATACCGCCCGTGCTGTCACTGACTGCGACGACCTTCGCGCCCTGGCGATGAAACGCGTTAGCCGCGACCGCGCCCACATCACCGAAACCCTGGATGACGATGCGCATGCCCGCAACATCCTGATGCTCCGGAATCAGCGCCTTGGACAGAAAGCGCTGTGTGACGAACAGACAACCGTTGCCTGTCGCTTCGTGGCGGCCATAGGAACCGCCCATTTCGATGGGCTTGCCGGTCACCACCGGACGGTTGTTGAAACCCGGATGCAAAACATCATAGGTGTCGAATATCCAGGCCATAGTCTGTTCATTGGTGTAGAGGTCGGGTGCGGGGATGTCCTGGTATGGCCCAAGTTCGTCGTATAACTCGGAGGTATAACGCCTTGTAATGCGACGCAATTCTCTCTCATTCAGGTTCTTGGGGTCGCAGATGACGCCGCCCTTGGCGCCACCGAAGGGTACGTTGACCAGGGCACACTTCCAGGTCATGAGCTTGGCCAATGAAATGACCTCTTCCATCGTGACGTCCGGATGGTATCGGATACCGCCCTTGCCAGGCCCGAATACACGGTTATGCTGCACGCGAAAGCCCTGAAAACTCTGCACGCTGTCATCGTCCATCTCGATCGGGAAATTCACGATGTTCACACGCCTGGGTTTTTTCAGGAATTCCACCAGGCCTTTTTTGAGGCCCTTGACGTGTTCCACCGCGCGATTGAACTGCTCTTCGCTGATGGCAATGGGATCAAGGTTTTCCTCTGTGCTTCCCGTTTGTGCAGACTTGTTGGCCATGGCGTTGTCGATAGTTGTTAGCTTGATGGATTCGTATTGTAACCCAGGAAATCAGGTGGGAATTTTTATAGTTTGCACATCTCTAATCAGTCGCAGCATTTAGCAGTATGACCTCAATCTCTTCAATAATTTCTTCCTGGCGCAGGGCATTGATTTTTCGGCCGAGTTCTTCGGTGCTGTCATCCAGGTGTCGGGTGGCGCGTTCAAGATGTTGCATCCGGTGCTGGTTCTCCGCCATCAGCGATAGATAAAGGATGCGGTGTAAACTGTTAAACAGGTAATGGTCGGTGAGTTCAAGCAAGAAGTTCATCGCCGACATGTTTAACAGGGGCGGAGTCGAGTAAGCACATTTTTTCGGTGGAGGTTCGTTAAACGGCGGGAGTAACTTCACCGTTACGATTTCATTGGGACGCTCGCCATGATTTACAACGTAAAAAGAGGCTACTTGTCGATACGTCGCTAAAGCCTCCGCCAGGGCATCGAGCACCGAAACTATTTCGTCAGCAATGTCCGCGCCCTGGATATAAATGTTTTGCTCGTTACTTTCATCCAGCAGCGGATGAAGTTTGCTGCCGACTATGATGAGCTTTGCCTGCTTGCGGGCCTGGACGGTAAACTGCCGGTTCAGTTCCTCGATTACCCTGTCGTTAAAATCTCCGCAAAAGCCGCGTTCGGAACCTATTACCAGGATTACATCGAACTGGGGTGCTGCCTCGGGAAGAATCCCGGGATGAAAACACAAAAAATCGGCGGCAATGTCAGCGATGGACAGGCTCATCTGCTTTTGCGCTTCGATGAATCGGTTCAATTTGTGGGTTTCCATTGCTGCCAGGGTTTTCATCGAGGCAAGAATGTCACGAATTTCACCAAGCTTGCGGCGATGCTTGTCGAGCTCGTGACGTCGCATCCGGCTTTATCCGTTCAACTGGAACCAGTGTTCCAGCGCAGTTTGCCACTGCTGACGAGGGTTGCTTAGTGCCAGGCTCGACTCGCTGCTCCACAGCGCCAGAGACTTCAATATTGACGGTATGCGTTTAAGTTCCATTTCAGCAAATAGCCCGTCATTGAAAGCGATTAACCAGGCCAGCTGAAATTCGATAGTTTGCGGTTCCAGTCTGTCCTGCTTGAGTAATTCACGCAGGAGCCGTCCGCGTTTAATCGCCTCTTCCATACTGGCTTCGAGTCTTGCGCCAAAGCGGGTATATATCTCGAGCTCGAGAAACTGCAGGTAATCCAGTTTCATGCGTCCGGCTTCGTTCTTGATGCTCGGGTGCTGGGCCCGGCCGCCGATACGGGATACCGAAAGCGGTATGTCGATAGCGGGACGGATGCCCGCGACGAATAATTCGCGGTCGAGATAGATCTGGCCGTCGGTAATCGATATCAGGTTGGTGGGGATATAGGCTGCAATTTCACCCTGCTGGGTCTCGATGATCGGTAGCGCTGTCATGCTACCGCCGCCATGGTTGTCGTTTAGACAGGTGGATCGTTCCAGTAGCCTGGCATGCACGTAAAAAATGTCACCCGGATACGCTTCGCGTCCAGGCGGTCGGCGGATTAACAGTGATAGCTCGCGATAGGTCTTTGCGTGCGTGGACAGGTCATCATAGACAATCAGGGTATCCTGACCTTTTTTCATCCAGTATTCTGCGATGGTGCATCCCGCAAACGGTGCCAGGTGCTGAAGACCGGGCAGGGTACTCGCTTCTGCGACCACCACCGTGGTGTAACTCATGGCATCGTGTTTTTTAAACAGTTCGATCGTACTGACCACGGTGGATCGCTTCTGCCCGATCAGTACATACACGCAATGGACGTTTTTACCTTTCTGGTTGATAACGGCATCGAGCGCCAGCGTACTGCGCCCCAGGCCTTCATCGCCGACAATCAGCTGGCGTTGCCCTTTGCCGATCGGAATCAGTGTGTCGATAACCTTGCAGCCCGTATATAGCGGCTTACTGACATTACCGCGGTAGGTGATAGGCGGTGACAGGTGTTCCAGGGTCTGTCGGTTGGTGGTTGGTGGTGTTACCCCGCCGTCCAGGGGAAAACCCAGTGGGTCGATAACCCTGCCCAACAGGGCGTCGCCAACCGGTACATCTATGGTTCGGCCTGAACGAAATGCCTCGGTGCCGGCAGTGAGGCCTGATTTTTCGTGCAACAAAACCACGCCGATGAGTTCACTGGCAAGCTCGAAAATCAAGCCATGGCTACCGTCGCCGAAGAGAATGATTTCATCCATGGCGGCGCCTGGCAAACCACTGATCCAGGCGATTCCGTCGCCGACGGAAACCACACTGCCCAATTCCGAGATGTGGGCCTCGAGCTGATAATGCTCGAGCCAGTCATCAACGGTTTTACCTAAACCGGCTGCGCTATCAGCTGGTGGATTGTTCATGGCCCAGATCCGCAAAGCCCTTAAGCTCGTCCTTTACATTGAGATGCATCACCCAGGCGCCAACGATTAAGCGTAATCCGGCTATGAGTTCGGGATCCTCCTGGTACTCGGGTTCAATCGACTGTGCGCAAAGTTCGGACAACTTTTCCTGCAGTTGCTTTTTCTGCACGTCGGACAACGCGAAAGCGCTGATGACGGATACATTGTTTTCCGTCGACTTGCAGTTATCTCGCAGGTTGGCCAGCTGCTCCTGGTCCAGCTGATCGAAAGTCTGTAACAATAAATCGAATAATTGCAGTTCCTGTTCGGGCCCTGAGATCTTGCGCAGTAAACTGGCCGCAAAGCGGGCGCCCTGCTGGTGTGCATTTTGCTGGTATTGTTGCCGGGTTTCAGCCTGGTGGCGTTGTTCGATAACCGCGGCTTTTTCTCTTTCGCTGCCCAGTTCCTGTTCCAGCTGTTCGAGTTTGGTTACCCGTTGTGCCTCGATCTCCTGGTGCAGCGCTTCCCGGGCCTGTTGCTTCTCGCGCTCCCAGTCTTCCATTCGGCCCTGGTATTGTCGCTCCAGGTCAGCGCCTTCGGCTTTTAGTCTTTCCGCCTCAGCGAGCTTCTGCTCGATTTTCTGCTGGCGTTGTTGCAGTGCCGCGAGGACAGGACGGTACAGGAATCTTTTTAAAATCCACACCAGCACCAGGAAATTTATGATTTCGAGTATGAATGTTGACCAGTTGAGTTCCAACAGATTAGCTCCGGTATTGCGCGGCCATTTACGGCAACAGGTATTCGAGCAGCGGATTGCGGAACAGGATTATCAGGACGATGACCAGCACATAAATTGCCAGTGACTCGATCATCGCCAGTCCGATAAAAAGCGTGCGCATGATGGCGCGCTCGGCTTCGGGTTGTCGCGCCAGGGCATCCATGGCGCGACTGATAGCCCAGCCCATCGCAATAGCGGGAAACATGACGCCTATCGAAATACCGAGAATCGCTGCAACGGTAGACGCCATGGTAAAAGTAGAAAGGTCGGGCATGATTTACTCCTTGATCTTGTTTTGCTTAAGCTGTTGAGATTGAATGCCCCCGGCGACATAGACCAGGGCGAGCATGCCAAATATGTAAGCCTGTACCAGCGCTTCGATAATATGCAGCATGAGAATAGGTACCGGAGCAAGAAATCCCGCAACCAGCAATACCAGCAAGGCGGCCATTTCCAGGCTCATCATGTTACCAAACAGGCGCACCGCCAGGGCCACCGTGCGGGTGATTTCACTGACGATATGAAAAGGCAGTAAAATCGGGCTTGGTCGCAGGTAATGCGTCAGGTAGTTTTTTATTCCCTGTATACGTATGCCATACCAGTGTACCGACAGGAACACGACGATAGCGAGCGCAGATGTCGCCGACAGATCCCGGGTAGGCGAATGGACGCCGGGGATCAGGCCGCTAAGATTGTTTATTACCAGGAAGATCCACAGGCTGCCGATAAACGGGGTTAATTGTTTTACCTGCTGTGGTGCTACATCGGCAACCGCATTTTCAATGATAGTTACGAGGGCTTCAATCGCCGTTTGCACCGGTCCGGGGCTGTCGGACAGGCGTTGCGTTACCAGCCAGCAGAACAGCCCGAGTGCTAACAGGATAAACCAGGTGGTGATCACCGTAGTGGTGATCGCCAACGGGCCAATAGCAAAGACCGTATTGATTTCGAGACCTGTCTGACCCATCTTTAGTTACCGCTTACTCCTTGATATACAGATAAACATTCATGCCCCCGACCATTACGCCGAGGATGATCAGGCTGGTCGTCCAGCGCACCGAGTAGCCCGAAAACTGGTTGTCGATCCAGTTGCCGAGGTAAGCGCCACCGATTACCGGTAACACGAACAACAGGCCGAGCATGCCTGCATAGACGGTTTGTGCGATCAATGTCGGACGCTCCTTTTCGGCTTTTTGAATGCGCCGGGCCTGACGTTCGACCTGATTTTTCAGCTTGTTTTCAGAACTCATCGTGGCTATATGCTACTCCGCTACGCCTCAATTCCCACAAACGTTTAATGACTTCTTCCTCCATTTGGCGCAGGCTTTGTTTCTGAGCATGCAGCCGGGTTTCCTCGTTGAGGAACTGTTCGGCAAGGACGGCACTGATACGCCCGTAATCGCTGTCGATAAGAAAATGCCGGGTCGTCAGGCATAGCCGGTTATCGTGAAAATATAACAGTGCTCCCGCGGTCGCAACGTATAGCCAGTCATCTTGTGGCGTCTTGAAGCGGCATAAACCCATCGCCAGGGGGGTCATGAAACGATCGTGACCCGGTAATATGCCGAAACTGCCGCTTTTGTCTTCGCCGACAAACGAAGTGACGTCCTCGTATTGTTCCCTGTGTGTTACGTCCTGCAGTAAGACCGTGATTGATTTCATGGCTGCCGCATCGTCCCGCGCATGTAGCACTGTTCTTCCGGCAAATCGTCATACTGCCCCTGCAGGAACGCTTCGCAATCGGTCAATACGTCATCCAGTGCAACCGAGGTACCGGCAATCCCGGTGTGCGACGCGGTCACCCACATCGGTTGCGTCAGGTATCGCTGTAACCTGCGGGCCCGCAGGACCAGCAGTCTATCCGCCGCGGATAATTCCTGAATACCGAGCATTGCAATAATGTCCTCCAGTTCATGAAACCGGGCGAGGTGTTCGCGCACACCCTCGGCGACAGCGTAATGGCGTGCTCCGAGGGTATAGGAATCCATCATTTTGCTGGTGGATTGCAACGGATCTACCGCGGGATAAATACCTTTGCCGGCCTGGGTCCGGGTGAGTATGACCTTGGTGTCGAGATGACTGAGGATGGCATTCACCGCCGGGTCCGTCATGTCGTCAGCCGGTACATATACCGCCTGCACCGAGGTGATGTCTCCATGCCGGGTCGATATGATCCGGTCTTCCAGTTCGGCCAGTTCACTGATCAGGGTAGGTTGATAACCGACGGTGGCAGGCATGCGTCCCAACAGGCTCGAAACCTCGCTGCCAGCCTGGATGAAACGAAAAATGTTATCCATGACAAGCAATACTTCCTTTTGCATCGTGTCACGAAAGTACTCGGCATAGGTGAGCGCCGATAAGCCCACCCGGAAACGAACCCCTGGCGATTCATCCATTTGACCGAAAACCAGCAAAGACTGCTGCATGACTTCGGCAGCCTTCATTTCCTCCCATAATTCATGCGCCTCCCTGACACGTTCCCCGATGCCGGCGAAAACCGAGGCGCCATTGTGTAAAGCGGCCACGGCGTGCATGAATTCCATGATCAAAACGGTTTTGCCAACACCCGCACCGCCGAATAATCCGGTTTTCCCGCCTTTGACAAAGGGGCATAACAAATCGATGACCTTGATGCCGGTGGCGAGAATTTGATTGCTCGCGGTCGTTTCCGAGAGCTTCGAGGGCGGCGCATGTATGGTGCGAAAAATATCGGTATTTAAGGCGGGACCGTCATCCAGCGGCTCACCGAACATGTTCAAAACGCGTCCCAGGCAATCGGGACTTACCGGTATATTCAATGGTGCGCCGGTATCGAAAACCTGCAAGCCACGATGTAAACCGCTGGGCCGGTGCAGGGTAACGGCCCGAATATGCTGTTTGTCGAGGTGCTGATGGACCTCGAACAAGTAGGATTCGCGGCCGTTACGGGCAGTTAATGCTTGTCTTATCGGGGGTAGTTGAGCGCAGGCAATGACGACGACCGGGCCGTGCACCTCGGTAATCGTTCCAAGCGGGTTTGTCTTAGGGTCTGTCTGCAAAATACTTTACCTGATCTGAATCTGGGGTCGATTTTAGATGCTAAACCGGCGCATGTTCTTGTCTCATGTCAAATCACTATACACAAAACATGGCCATCCTGAGTGAGGAGATTAGCGGATTCGCGTGGCCAATCGCAATATCAAACCGTTTGCGAGTGGTGAATCGGCAATACAGGCGCATAATTGCATACCGATGAGCCACTTCTTGAGGGAAATCAAAATTCCGCGATCCGATTCGTGTTTTCTTTGCATCTCCAGGATATAGAGTTCATAAGGAAACCTGCAATATGCAAACTCGAAGGATTCGACCGATATCATCAGTGCGCCCAGGCACGATAATGTTCCTTTCCCTTACGTCACCGGCATGCGTATCATCCGCTTTTATCGTGACCGCATTGCCGTATATTTTCTCATCGATTTAAGACCCTGGATCATGGCTAAAGCAACTAAATCAAAAGTCGTTAAAGGAACGCTCAAGTTACGTCGCCTGGGTATTGACACCTATCGGGAAAACGTCGCTTATCTGCATCGGGAGTGTGAGATTTATCGAGCCGAGGGTTTCCAGGCGTTGTCCAAGGTAGAGATCTGTGCAGATGGTCGACGCATTCTCGCGGTGTTAAATGTCGTCGATGATGACAATATTGTCACGCCCGCCGATCTGGGATTGTCCGAGGAAGCCTTCGCTAAATTAGGCCTGGATGAAGATCACCTGGTTAGTATCGATCACGCCGAACCACCTGAATCAATGAATGCGGTGCGACGTAAAATTGCCGGCGATCGACTGAGCCAGAAAGACTATCGCGACATCATCGGTGATATTACCGACCGGCGTTATTCAAAAACCGAAATCGCGGCTTTTCTCGTTGCCTCGGGACAAACGGATATGGACCGTGATGAAGTGTTTTATCTGACCCGGGCCATGCTGGAAGTGGGTGAACGACTGGACTGGAATGAAGCACTGGTAGCGGACAAGCATTGTGTAGGCGGTATTCCCGGCAACCGCACCTCCATGCTGGTAGTGCCGATCGTTGCCGCCCACGGTATGTTAATCCCCAAGACTTCGAGTCGAGCCATTACCTCACCGGCAGGTACCGCCGATACGATGGAAGTCCTGGCTAATGTGGAACTTGATATAAAAAGCCTGCATGACATTGTGCGTAAGCACCGGGCCTGCCTGGCCTGGGGAGGGACGGCCCAGTTATCACCCGCCGATGACATAATGATCGCCGTCGAGCGACCCCTTGGTATCGATTCTCTCGGGCAGATGGTGGCGTCCATTCTGTCGAAGAAACTTTCCGCGGGTTCGACCCATTTGCTGATCGATATCCCGGTGGGACCCACCGCAAAGGTTCGCCGCATGGGACAGGCCCAGCGCCTGAGGAAGCTGTTCGAGTTTGTCGGTGACCAGATCGGGATTCATCTGGAGGTCGTTATCACGGACGGTCGACAGCCAGTTGGTTTTGGCATCGGTCCGGTGCTGGAATCTCGCGATGTGATGCAGGTGCTGCAAAATTCCCCCGATATGCCAAACGATCTGCGGCAAAAATCGTTACGTCTCGCGGGTCGGGTACTCGAGTTCGATCCGGATGTTCGCGGCGGCAATGGATATGCCATCGCGCGTGATATCCTGGATTCCGGTCGAGCTCTGGAAATGATGAATAGCATTATCGAGGCCCAGGGCGCGCAAAGCGAAAACTTCGCTCTGGGGCAACTTACGCATGAGTCACTCTCACCCGCAGACGGTGTAGTGGTCGATATCGATAATTTGCAGTTGGCGCGTATAGCCCGGTTTGCGGGCGCTCCCATGGATAAGGGCGCAGGTGTGGATTTGTTCAAAAAATTAGGCGACAGGGTTGAGCAGGGCGAACCCCTGTATCGTATCCATGCGCAGTATCGTGCCGACTTTAATTTCGCGCTTTCCCTGTGCGAGCAAAATAATGGTTATTTGATTGGCGAGGAAAACCAAATACCCAGGGCATTCGTGGAATTCTGATGCTGCTCTGTTTTGATGACTATGAAGTCCAGTCTCGAGCATTGGCGCAAGCCCTGGATATGCCCTGCCATACGATCAAACGGCACCGCTTTCCCGATGGCGAAAATAAACTAAGCCTGCCGCCCGGCTTGCCCGGGCATGTCATATTCTGCCGCAGCCTCGATCATCCCAATGAAAAACTGCTGGAGTTATTGCTGGCTGCAAAAACCGCGCGTGAGCTGGGCGCGAAAGAGCTTACCCTGGTAGCGCCCTACCTGTGTTACATGCGCCAGGATAAAGCGTTCCAGCCCGGAGAAGCCGTTAGCCAGCGTATCGTCGGCGACTTTCTCGCCGGGCTATTCGATAACGTCATTACCGTAGACCCGCATCTGCATCGTATTCAGTATCTGCAGCAGGCAGTTCCGGCGACGCAGGCCGTGACCCTGTCGGCCACCTCGTTGATGGCAGAATATTTATCCGGGCGCTATGAGAATCCAGTATTACTCGGCCCTGACAGCGAAGCAGAACAATGGGTAGCCGCGGTCGCTGAACCCAACCAGTGGGAGTATGCTGTCTGTCAGAAAATACGCTCGGGCGACCGGCAGGTCGAAATCAGCTTACCCGAAATCGATCTGCACGAGCGCACTGTCGTACTGGTGGATGATGTCGCAAGCAGTGGTCAAACGCTGGCGGTCGCGACCGGGAAATGCCTGTCAAAAAGTGCGGCGCATGTAGACGTGCTGGTTACCCATGCGCTATTTGCCAGTGATGCAAAACAGCGCCTGCTGGCGGCGGGTGTGCGTAACATCTGGAGCACCGACAGTGTTAGTCATGAAAGCAACGTTATTTCTTTGCATGGCTTGCTTAAGGACGCGGTACTGGGCCTGGCATGATTTCTGTGAAGCTGATGCGAACCATAGCCGCTACATTGCTATCGAATCGCGGCGTCAAGCGGACTTGTTTATAAATAGAGTGGGAGCATAAATGCATATTGAATTTCATGGTGCGGCAGGCGAGGTTACCGGTTCCTGTCATCTGATCACGGTGGCCGGGCAGCGGGTACTGCTTGATTGCGGCATGGTGCAGGGCGGTCGCCTGAGTGAGGCGCGCAATGCGATGCCGTTTCCATTCGATCCTGCGGCGATAGACGCGGTCGTACTGAGTCATGCGCATATCGATCATTCGGGGCGCATCCCGTTCCTGGTCAAGTCGGGTTTCAAAGGGCCGGTGTATACCCAGAAAGCCAGTCGCGACCTTTGCCGAATCATGCTGAAGGACTCCGCCTACCTGAATGAAAAAGAAGCGGAGTGGGAAAATCGCAAGCGCGAACGCAAGGGATTAAAGCTGATCGAGCCCTTTTATACGGTGCAGGATGCACAGGCGGCCATGGGTCAGTTCAAGGGTATCGATTACGGGGTAAAGAAAAAAATAGCCCCCGGCATAACGCTGCGCCTGTCCGAAGCCGGGCATATCCTGGGTTCAGCGATCGTCGAGCTATGGCTCGAGGAAAATGGCGTTCGCCGCAAGCTTGTTTTCAGCGGTGATCTCGGCACTGCCGGATAAACCCATTTTACGCGATCCCAGTTTCATCGAATCCGCGGACTTCGTGTTAATGGAAAGCACCTATGGCGATCGCCTGCATCGATCCGGGGAGGAGACTTACCGGGAGGTTGTCGAAATTGTCAGGCAGGCGGAGAAGGCGAGGGGGAATATTTTAATCCCGGCGTTTGCCGTCGGACGCACCCAGCGCCTGCTCTACGAATTTGCGAAGCATTACAGTGACTGGAATTTAAACCGGTGGCAGATTTTCCTGGATAGCCCGATGGCAATAGCAGCGACAGCAGTCTATACGAAGCATGCCGAGTTGTATGACGCCGAGTCCAGGCAACTATGGCAACAGAACAAACAGCACCCGCTGCTGCCCAATCTGCATTTGTCGCGCACCGCCAACCAGTCGATGCAGCTCAACAAGATTAGTTCCGGTGCCATTATTATCGCCGGTAGCGGCATGTGTACCGGTGGGCGTATCAAGCATCATCTCAAACACAACGTCTGGCGCAAGCATTGCCATATCGTGATTGTCGGCTTCCAGGCACAGGGTACCCTGGGGCGCCAACTGATCGACGGTGCCAAACATATCAGGTTGTGGGGCGAAACGCTGCGGGTGAAGGCCAAAATACATACCGTGGGCGGGTTGTCGGCGCATGCCGATCAAGCGGGGCTGGTGGACTGGTATGGGCATTTTAAAAATCGACCACCACTGACACTGGTGCATGGTGAACCCCGTTCGATTCAGGTGTTGGCCGAGCGTATCTGGAAAGAGCTTGGGGTACGCGCACATGAAGCCCGACCGGGTGAAATGATTGACCTGCTTGAACCTCGAAAATCTATTTAAGGTTTAAAATTTATTGTAGTTTCCGGTTAAGCAGAAGGCTGACGTTCATCTGCTGAGCGATACCCGTATGAGCGAGCGAAATGCATGCGGGCGAATAGATGAATACTAATCTGTCAAGCTGCAGGATACTGCGCATCCGCCTGGTCTAATGGAATTTCTACCGTCACTTTCAAACCACCCAAACCGGATTCGGAAAACGCTATAGAGCCCTGGTAGGTAGCGATGATATCGTTACAGATTCCGAGGCCAAGACCATGCCCCGCCACGGTTTCGTCCAGCCTGACACCTCGCTGCTTGATCTCTTCCACCTGCTGGATATCGAGACCTGTGCCATCGTCTTCAAAAATCAGCGTCAGCTTTCGCTCGGTAACCTTGATTTCGAGTGCTGCCTTGCTCGAGGCGAATTTGCAGGCGTTGTCCAGCAGGTTACCTGTCAGTTCGAGCATATCGTCGCGATCGAGTTCAAGTGGATCGGCAAGATTTTCACAGGCTAGTTCAACCTGGATTCGCGGATAGATTTTTTCCATGACTGCAATCATGAAACGCATTTCGTCGGCAATAATAAAATCACCGCCTGCTTTCGATGAACCAGAGATCTTCGCGCGTTTCAGTTCACGTTCCAGAATTCTTTTGATTTCCGCCAGCGGTTCTGCCTGCGCGCTGTTTTTGTCGTTTTCCTGTTGCAGCGACAGCAATTGAATGGGGCGCTTGAGCTCATGCGCCAGGTTGCCAATGGTATGTCGTGTGCGCTCGATCCGGTTACGCAAATGGTCGACCAGTTTCTCGATCTCGCCTACCAGGGGTGCAATTTCAAGCGGTATCTGCAGGTCCGCTTGCTGGGCTTTGCGCTGGCGGAGGGATGATAAATTCTGCCGTAACCAGGTGAAAATATAAAACGACTGGCCAAGAATTCGCTGCTGTAAATAGATCAGAAGCATGGTTACCAGTAACACCAGGGCAAGTGCATAAAAGGTATACCGGCGTAGCTGCTGCTGAATGGGTTCTATATCCTCGGCCACCCAGATACTTATCGCCTGCCCGTTTTTCCGGATCTGCTGGACCCACACCAGCCAGCTCTCGTCCCCCGGGCCCGGGGTGAGATAATGGCCTGCAAATTCCGCATTGCCAGCCGTCGAGGGAATATCGGTATCGAACAACGATCTCGATACCAGGTTTTGACCATCGACGCTGACCCGGTAATAGTGACCCGAGCGCACGCGATCATAAACGGCCGACATTCTGCCCGGCATCACCTGCCAGCGCTGGTCCGGGTCCTGTTCGACTGCGCTGATCAGGCTTTCAGCATCATGCACTAATCGAGTCAATACATAATCCCGCAGCAATTGCTGCATAAAGAAATACATGATGATCAACAGGACCGACATCACTATGATCATATTGATGGTCAGGTTTCGGGTAATCTTGTTTTTCAGTGAATACATGTGTGCAGTCCGGATCGAAGCTACTGGTCCGATAATCGATAACCCTGACCGCGAAAAGTTTTAATCCATGATTTACCCAGCAGTGCACGTAAGCGGTTTATGTAGACTTCGATGACATTGCTGTCTTTGAGCTGCTCTTCTTCATAGATATGCTCGCTCAGTTCCGTTTTGGATATGATCTTATGCGGATTCAACATCAGGTAGCGCAGTAACCTGAATTCGATTGCGGTTAGCTGGGTCTTTACCGCCTGCGCCGAAGTGACTGTCTGGTTATCGATATCCAGCACCACGCCATCGTATTCAAGGCGATTGTCTGAATGACCGAAGCGGCGACGCAATATGGCCTCGAGCCGGGCCGTCAGTTCCTCGAAATGAAACGGTTTACCCAGGTAATCATCAGCACCCGCCTTTAATCCGTCGACACGGTCCTGCCAGGAATCCCGCGCGGTAAGAATCAGCACCGGGATATCGAGGTTTTTTGCGCGCCAGCTCTTTAACACCTCCAGTCCTGATTTTTGTGGCAGGCCAAGGTCAAGAATAATGCCGTCGAAGCTCTCCTCCAGCGCGAGAAATTCAGCGTCAACCCCGTTATCGACCCATTCGACGACAAAGTCCGAATTGTTCAGCCTGGGTTTCAGATATTCAACCAGTGCCACGTCGTCCTCGGCCAGCAGCAATTTCAATCCTCAACCTCCAGCTTCAGCAGCGATCCGTTACGAGCGTCGATTTTGAGTTCGGTTACCCGACCATCGGCACGCAGCGTTTTCAGTTCATAGATAACCGTTCCATGCTCGCGTTCCGCTTCCAGGTCGAGCAGCTTGCCGTATTGTTTTTCAGGGTATAACGACAAAATAGATTCCAGTGAAAGTAGCTCGCCCCGCCTGACCAGTTCGCGAATTTCATTCTGGCTGATGTCTTCTCCCGCGCGGGCGGGGGAATTAATCATCCCAGCGGCCAACACCAGGAATAATAACGTCGTCTTCATCGAACTGACCTCGCTCGGCTTGTTGGTGGCAGGCATTACATTGACTGAGTGAGCTTACCTTATCATTCGCGTGAATGAACCTCGAAGGAATTTCATCGTGTTCGTGGACGAAGTAGGGCAGTTCAGTAATTCGTAACGGTGCCTGGTCGCCGAGATTTCTGAACAGTTTTTGATATGAACGGGAGCTGCTGGCCTTGAGCAGATATTTCTCCAGCGCCTGTCTCGTGGTCGCATCGACTTCAGCGTTTTCGCCAAAATGGTCCTCCAGGCCGCGCATGATTTTCTGCCAGCTTGCGGTGGGTAGTAATTGCGCGGGATAGGCCATGTGACAGCTCCCGCATTCGTCTACATATAGTGGGTTCTGCTTTGCCGCTGTATACCGCTTGCCGTCTTCGTATTCCACCTCTGCGGAATCATGTTCCTCGTATTCGTCGTTGCTCGAGGCCAGGCTTTGTCCCATGCCGTAAAAACTGAATGTCAGGATACTCGCGAGTAGCGTGTAACCCATCATCATCATAGTCCTGTGTTTCATGTTGCGATTCCTGTTGAAGTTATTGACTGGAAAGCCAGCTTAAAATGTCGGCTTTTTCCTGCGTGCTGCATTCCCGGCCAAGCGTCCATTTACAGTTGCGTAAAAACCATTTTTCGATTTTCTTCGCATCCCGATAACGCTCGGCATTAACGGATAAAGCCATGGGCTGGATAGCTTTCCCTGTTTTGACATGCTTACCGGCATTGACAGGATTATCTCCGTGGCAACTCGTACAGCTGCGTTGGTTAACGGTCGAATTCCAGAGTTGTCGCCCGTTTTGTATGTCGACCCGGTCGATGCCCTGTTGTCGATAAGTCTGCAGGTGCGTGGGCGGCTCCTCGACCGCCCGGGCGGTAGCAGAAATCATGACTGCAATGAGTAAGCAGATCGACAGCGTTGGTTTATGCTTCATGTTTTTCTCCCTGCCCTGGATCGAAATCATCCCAGTGTGCGCGAAGTTTTTTGCGTCCGGTCCACATCGCTTTCACCAGGTTCTCTCCTTCCAGTAAACTACTGAACAACACGCCAGCGACGTGCGCAAATACCAGCAGCAAGGTGAAATCGGCGAGGAATTCGTGAATCTCTTCCATCCATTCCCCGTTCCACGCGGAAAACAGGGTACCGGCGAGCGGTCCCTGTGCCTCGCTTGCAATCATGACCATGCCACTGAAAGCAAGCAGCGCGATACTCGATAACAGCAATATAACCATCACTGCAGCCACCGGGTTATGCCCCAGGTAATGCGAGGCCTTGAATGAGAGCATGCCCCTGAGGTGCGACAGCACTGCTTTCGGTGCTTTTACAAAGCGCGCAAAGCGTGCGTTACGCGTGCCCACTAAACCCCAGAACAGCCGAAATCCGATTAACAGGGTGACCGTATAACCAGCCTGTACATGAAGATTTAACCAGTCGTCCCCGGTGATAAAAGCGAGCACAAAGAAAAACACGAGGCTCCAGTGAAATATGCGGATCAAGGGATCCCAGGCTTTAACAGTGGATGTCGCAGTATCCTGAATAGACATAACCAGTTCCCAATAATTGAATTGATATGCATTTTAAGAACACAGGCTTAAATGAAACTTAAAAAAACAATTTCTTTTGCCAGGGCAGTCAGGTATTTGTCAGCGAGCATCGCCTACTTCCGGTTCATCGTCTGGAGGCCCAAAGTGGAGTTCAGGAAACCGATAAAAGGAGAGTTTGTCGCTATTGGATTGGTGCAAACCGGTTTAAGCATGCTGGTCGGCGCTACCGGTCCCGTGGGCCAGGCGGTATTACTCAGTAAAGGCTTGCAGCGCGTTGATGACAACCTTCACCCACCTGATAAAAACTGTCTTGTTTGCGCTACAGGGTTTTTCATTTATCAGTTACTGGGAAATCATTCTCGGCATGTCCATCGGGGTGATCTGCGATTCCCTGCTGGGCACCCATGTTCGCAATGCGATCGCCAGCACCGACGCAGGTGAAATCAAGGTTACTTTATTCGAAAATGGATTTTCGGTAAAAGATACTGGCGTAGGAATCGTGCCTGGTGAAGTCGAGACAATTAACAAATCTGGCCACCTCAGTCCGAATCACTCAGGATTTGGGCTGGGACTCTACCTTGTCAAAAGTATTTGTAAGGCTTATGGCCTTAAATATGAAGTCCAGAGTACAGCTGGTAAGGGTACTGAATTCCTGGTTTATTTTCCTGAGAAAGTGCTTGTGCGAAAGACTGCCAGCGAATAAGCGTTTCAATTACTGACTGGCATCTTTTGAGTTCTTTGCAAAGGCTAAAAATATTTGCCTGGGTTAAGTGTACTGGTGCCATTTTTGATACTTGTTCAGGTAAATCTTTGCTGACCCCAGCAACATTCTGTCCTGCTTGCGCATTACCGCAATCGCGCGGTTAGCTTCTGCCTCGACACCGTTCAGTAACGGCAGCATCTCCGCAGCGATGATGCGGTCATGCCAGTCCCCGAGCAGTTGCTCGAGAATTTTTATCTGCTTCAATTCACTTTCATCCGAGCCGTGACCCGGGCAAAAACAGAATGCATCCAGCTTGTGATGATATCGCTTTAGCAGTATTCGTTTCTTATGCCACTGTTCAGCCGTCATCCGCGGCTGTGTGCTCATAATCTGGGTTAAAAGACCTTTCAGCGCGATCGGTTTTTCGCGCAGGATAGCTCTTTCGGATAAACCCATCGATCTGATGGTAGGGACGCTTACCCGGTTATGCGTGCTGGCCGCGATGGATTTTTTAAACACGCGATAATCATTTCGGGATTTGGACTTTATTGCATTAACCAGGACTTTTTTATCGGCGAGACAAATCTCATCGAGTTCCTGAATTAAGTTTACGACAATATGTCCATCGCGAATCACGCCGATAGATTTTGCCAGCCTGCGGTAGGGTTTGAGTATTTTCCTGTTCTTTAACCCGGGATCGACCTCATGGAGGAAGAAGTAAAGCGCGGTCAGCCGCTTCATGCCGACCCTGAAATTATGAATCGCTTCTTCATCCGGACTGGCAAGAATGATTTTGAGATCCCTGTTGATCTGGCTTACGAGTTTACTGCGATATCTGTCGAGGCAATTCATCTATAGCAAAGTCTTTTTATGTTAATCAATGACAGCAAGTAGCTTCGGCGACAACATGCTTTATTCCTACAAGCTCCATTACAAAATAATTTTATTCTTTTAGGCGCGAAAGAAAATACATCGATAACACGGGATAATACATGAATCAGGTCATAGTCGACGTGAGTTTTGCTCTTCCCGCTGCCCGGGTACTCGCTTTATCTGACGTTCATAGTCAAACGAACATAATTTCTCGAGCTCAGCTGAAAGTCCTAGTAACATACACAGCGAGAGGCCCGCTAGCGGGCTTGTATAAGCAAGGCAGGATGAGGAACCCATGCAACGATACAAATTTCTTGTGGCTATTATTTTTTTTCTACCGATGGTGAATGCGCAGGATTCAGCCACAGCGTCTCCGATCGGCTATGCAACCGTTGAGCAGGCGTTCAAGGCTTTGCAGGAAAATCCCGCGGCAGGCAGGCAGGATTACGAGGGTTGGACGATGTTCAGTCAGAAAGCCAATGGCATATATATACTTTGGTCCTTCACCCCGGAATTTCATCCGGCTAATCCAAGCGTGGTACGCCGGAAAATTGCCAAAGTAAATGGTCAGGTAAATATCAGCATGGATGCGTTATGCCAGTCCCAGAAAGAGCACTGTGACCAGTTGATAGAAGAATTCAGGCAGATCAACGAACGTATCAAGCGGGATCATTCAGCCGGTTCATGATCGATATGCCAGTTTCCAGTGACAGCCCTGAATCCCTGTGATCCGCAAGGCCAGACCTGCCGACCTGGATCAAATCAGGGTCTGTGCGGTTGCGGCCTACACCTGTTACGTCGAGCGCATCGGTAAAAAACCGGCGCCCATGGTGGCTGATTTCGCCGCTGCAATTGAAGCCGGGACACTGTATGTGATCGAGCGGGAAGCGCAAATCTGCGGTTTCGTGGTTTTCTATGCCGGTAATGATTATCTTCACCTGGAAAACGTTGCCGTCGACCCTTGCTTCCAGGGACTTGGTCTCGGCATTCAGCTGATCGAATTTGTCGAGCAGCAGGCGCGCGCCGGTGGGTATGGCTCGGTCGAGTTATACACCAATGTAAAGATGACCGAAAACCTGGGGCTTTACCCCAGGCTCGGTTATGTGGAGTTCGATCGCCGTATCGAAGACGGCTTTGACCGGGTTTACTTCAGCAAGGATGTTGACTGAAATCGCCTGGCTATAATTCCTGATCCTTACGGCGGAATGCACCCTGCACGATGCGGTCGATGACCATGGCGACGAACAGGATCGCGAAACCACCGAGCAGGCCCGGTCCCTTGGCCGCGTACTGCAGCGCCTCGAGGATGACCTTGCCGAGACCCGCCGCCGCCGATCAGCGAAATGATAACCACCATCGACAGGCACATCAGGATGGTCTGGTTGACGCCGGTCATAATCGATGGCAGAGCGAGCGGCACCTCCACGTCTTTCAGTAACTGAAAGCGCGAGGCGCCAAACGCCACCGCCGCCTCCTTGATCGTGTCGGGTACACCGCGCACACCGAGCGAGGTCAGGCGGATGACGGGTGGCATGCCGAAAATGATGGTCGCCAGAATCCCCGGTGGATTCCCGGTGCCGAAAAAAGCGATGATCGGAATCAGGTAGACGAAAGCCGGCAGCGTTTGCATCAAATCGAGTACCGGTTCTGCCGCGTTATAGGCACGCCGCGATTTGCCAAACCAGATACCGAGTGGAATACCGATGATCACGCAGATGAACACCGCGGCGCCGACCAGGGCAACGGTTTCCATCGCAATTGCCCAGTAACCGAGCAGCGCGATGTAGGCCAACGAAGCGGCGGTGAAAATCGCCACCCGCGGCCCCGCGGCGCGCCAGGCGACCACGCAAATGACCAGCATCACCACCGGCCAGGGCGTACCGATCAAGGCCAGTCCCAGCGCGTCGAGTACCCATCGCACGCCCGCGGTGATGCCGTCGAAGGCGCCGGCGCCCGCAATCGCGGCATTGTCGATCTTCTGTTCCAGCCAGCCGGCGAGTTCAGTGAACAGCGTGGCCTTTTCCGAGTCGATAAAAAAGCGTGATACCTGTTTTTCCGGAAATTCATTGAGGATTTCGAGCGGACTGTCCACGGTAAACTTGTAAACTGTCAACGGCCCGATCAAAACCACCAGCATGATGCCGAGTAGGATATTCTTCGACTTAACGCCGCTTTCCGCCATTTTCTGATCGATGCGCCAGCTGCTGTACTGTTTCTCGTAAATCGAGTTGGCGTAAAATCCCTGCAGCGCCTTGAACAGCAGCAGCAGGCCGAGACCGGCGAGCAGGATACCCATCGCCTCGGAACTTGCGGCCTGTCCCAGGGCTTCGCTCTTTTCCGCGGCGTTACCGATGTTTTCCGCAAGCTTTTCGAAACGGCTGGGATCTTCCCCGGCCGCGCGCGCGGCTTCCGCGCGTTCGAGAAAACCATCGGCGCGTTCGCGCTGCTTCCCGGCACGCTCGAAGAAGTTGGCGCCGGGATCACCCCACCAACCGCGGCCGATCTGCACCCAGGCGATCACTTCGAGGATCAGGAATCCCCAGAACATACCCCAGACCCCGCGCGCCGCGGCCCAAATCGGACCCAGGATCGCGGCTATCGCGTTGAAGGTATTCGGCAACAGGCCGGTGGATGAATGAATGCGTTGAAACTGTTTGGCGTAATAAGCAATACGGTAGTCCAAGGAGCCACA
>CAWCBX010000196.1:0-6204 GCA_963793595.1 uncultured Gammaproteobacteria bacterium
CCTGCGCAGCGGTCAGCTGACCGGTGCAGCGGTGCTACGACCTTAATTCATCTAACTGTATGCCACAGTATTCCAGGTACACACCATGACTAACTCAAACACGACAGCCGCACGGGCACGAGACCTCGGCATACCATTTTCAGGTCAGCCAGGAGCATGGAATGCCATCACCGACGTACCAGGCGTTCGGGTTGGCTACAAAACCTTGATTGCAGACCTGGCAGCTGACGAAACCGGACCCGTTGCCGTGCGCACCGGGGTCACGGCGATATTGCCCGATACCCAAAGCAGAATGCTGGTGCCCACCTGGGCAGGGTTTTCATCCTTTAACGGCAATGGTGAAATGACCGGCGCACACTGGATCAACGAGGCCGGCTATTTCCTCGGCCCGATACTGCTGACCAATACCCACAGTGTCGGCATGGTGCATCACGCCTGTTTGCAATGGCTGACCAGTCGAGCGGAATATGAGGATACCAAAGACCCATGGTTACTGCCGGTGGTAGCTGAAACCTGCGACGCTTACCTGAATGATATCAATGGTTTTCATGTCGAAACCGATCACGTTTTCGAGGCCCTCGATAGCGCCGCGACCGGGCCGGTCGCCGAAGGCAATGTCGGCGGTGGCACCGGTATGCGTTGTTACGATTTCAAGGGTGGCACCGGAACCGCATCCCGTATCCTGTCTATCGGCGATAAAACCTACACCCTCGGCGCCCTGGTACAGGCCAACTTCGGCAAACGCAGGGAATTGACCATTGGCGGTGTCCCCATCGGTCAACATTGCCCGCTGCCTGACAGCGCGGATAAAGATTACGGCTCGTTAATTGTGGTGATTGCGACCGACGCACCGCTGTTACCGCTGCAACTACAGAGAATCGCGCGACGCTGCGCCCTCGGCATGGGTCGCAGCGGCAGCTCAGGAAGTAACGGTTCAGGCGATCTGTTTATCGCCTTTACCACGGCGCGAGCCAGCACAGATGATGAAATCAATCCTGTGGAAAGACTATCATCTCTACCGGCCGAACTGCTTGATCCCTTGTTCAAGGCCACCGTGGAAAGCACCGATGAAGCGATAGTAAACGCCATGACTGGCGCACAAACCATGACAGGTCATCGGGGTCGCAGCCTGGCGGCAATCGATCATCAATGGCTGGCATCATTTTTCGATCGGGATTAAACGATTTAGCAATACGGGGACAGATCCTGGTGAACAAATTAAGGCTCGAATTAAGTAATAGGTAAACTGTCCCCGTATTGCCTGTCACGGTAGCGGAAAAAATGCCGGTTCCGACTATACTTTGCTATTATCGAAACAATCAGTCGCATATGGCGTGGAAATTAGGTAACATTTTTTTCACGCTGGATGCAGATGTTGACAGCACAGGAGAATAAGTAATGACCGTGAAGCAAATCTTTCTGGTACCGATGGTAGCGATTTTACTGCTGACTATCGCACCGGTATATGCCGCCAAACAAGGCACCGTTCAGGCAATTATTCCCTGGGAAGGCGAGGGCCGAGTATTCCAGGTAGGCACCAAATAGCCTTATGTTCCTCGGTTCATTAAAAGGGGTCATGTATATCGAGAACGCGGAAGGTGAAATGCACGAGGGCCTGGTAGTATGCCCCATCGTGCAGGAACTCAACCTGGAAACAGGCTCGACCGAAGCTAGCGGTCGTTGCGAGATTACCACAGGCCCAGACAGCGTCGCCTATGCCAAACTATCCTGCAAGGGCAAACCTGGTGAATGTGCGGGCGAGTTCACTTTAGTCGATGGCGAAGGCGAGTTCGCCGGCATAACCGGTTCTGGTAAACTCAGCGTCAGATCGCCGATACGCACCATAATCGCCGATTTGCCAACCGGAGCCTGTGCTGCGCGTGGCCTCCGGCCTGGCCGTGATCAAAAATCTGAAATACAGCATTCCGTAGACCAGACCATTCTACGAAACGAGCTTCCGTTTAGCAGAGGAATTCCTAATGATTAAAAAATTAACATCGATTATCGCGGCGCTTTCTATCTCGATCGTCATGACGGAGTCGGCGATGGCCGTCGGCTCGATGCGCTGTGGCACCCATATCATCTCCTCCGATCCCGCGAACCCCTCGGGCAAGTACGATGTACTGAAGCGCTGCGGCGAACCGACAACACGTTACGGCGACACCTGGATTTATAAGAAAGGTAGTATCACTCAACACGCTTGAATTTTCCAGCAATGGCCAGCTGGTAAGACATACAATAGGTTCTATACGACCGAACAGCAGACGTTTACGGCAGGTTATCCTCGCCAGGAAACGACCCCCAATTTTGAAATTCCGATGACGCAGGAACGCGTCAGTCACAATCATGCCTGCTGACCGAAGGATTTGTTTGCTCGGGGTAACAGCAAGGTAGCGCTGAAGATCAGCAATGCTACCACCGCAAGCAGGCTGAACAGGCGTGCAAATCCCCAGTTGCCATGGATCCAGCCGATCAACGGCACCGCCGAGGCCATTACCGAAAAGGTGACCACATAGCGCAACGCGTAAGCACGGCTGCGCCATTCGCTGCGCGCCATTCTGCCGACCAGCACGTCATTGATCGGAATCTGTCCAAATACGGCGAACATGAAAGCAATCGACACGAACAATGCGGCGATACCCTCCAGGTGCGTCATCAGGTAAAAGAATAAAGCCTGAAACAACGCTACCGTCGCAAAAACGAGTCGTAGCGAGTGATTATCCACCAGGTAGCCGATCAACAGCTGCGCCATGGCGGCCAGCGAAAATACCAGGAAAGCGTACCAGCCCACCATGGTCGCCGAACCGGCAAAATCGACCAGCCGCTCGGCAAATATTTTGGGTAATGCGAAGGTAGTACTTTGAAAGATCAATCCACCCATCGCCGTGGTAAAAAAGATAATCGCAAAAACCCTTACCAGGGTCGCCCGTGGAATCACAACTGTCTCGATTTTTTTACCTGCTCCGCCAGCACCGTTCTCGGCGGTAGCCGCGCGCGGTTCGTTGCGCACAAAAAACCAGTAAGAGAAACCGAGCAGAATCGAAACTACCCCGGGAATATAAAATGCGCTGCGCCATCCCGCACTGTCGATCAGAAAGCCCGTCAACAGTGCCGCACTGGCCACCCCGAGGTTACCGAAAACACCGTTGATCGCGAGCGGAACCCCGGTTCGAGCACGCCCCTGCACTACCATTGCCAGGCCGACCGGGTGATAGATTGCGGCAAAGATTCCGATCAGCGTCAAACCGGCGGCGATCTGTAGCGGGTTACTTGCCATACCGGTAAGCAAGGAGCTGGCACCGATGCCGATAAAGAAAATAACGATCATACCTTCCCGACTCCACTTGTCCGCAATCCATCCCGCCAATATGGCGCAAACGCCAAACGCGACGAATCCGGGCGTCGCATAGGGAATCAGTTCGGCATAACTCATCCCCCACTCACTATTCAGGCGCAAAGCGGCAACCGAGGCGAAGACCAGCATGAACAGGTGGTCGAGGAAATGACCGAGGTTTAGGTAAAGAAACTTGACCTGATTGCGTTGCATGAAAGTACCGGCGATTGACCCGGCCACCATTGTGATAAAAAATGCGTCGATGTGCCACTACGAAAATATAGCAACCAACTCGAGACTGCCTGGACGTCCGGCGAACCGGCAGGGGAATGAATCGACTCCATCCCTGCTATCGATCGATCAATCGCCGCGACATTGATCTGACCGCCCATGTCGCTAACAGCAAAACTCAGACGCATCGCGCTCAATCAACAGGGCCTGTTAAAAGCCAATTTTTTCGGCCGCGGCAAACGCGCCACGCTGCGCGCCATAGAACAGCTCGGCTACGTACAGATCGACACCATATCGGTGGTAGAACGCGCCCACCACCACGTACTCTGGTCGCGAGTCGAGAATTACCAGCCGAAGTTTCTCGATCAGCTGGTCAAGCAACGCGAGGTATTCGAATACTGGTTTCACGCGGCTGCATGGCTGCCGATGCGTGATTATCGCTTCGCCCTGCCGCGCATGCGGCAAGTGAATGGCGAGCGCAACTGGTTCGAAATCAGTGATCGCAAGTTAACCAACGACATATTGAAACGCATCGAAAACGAGGGTCCCTTGCGCACCCGCGATTTTGCCGATACGCGCCAGGTCAACAATGGATGGTGGGACTGGAAGCCCGCCAAACAGGCACTTGAGCAATTGTTCATGCAGGGAGAGCTCATGGTAAGCGGCCGCGAGGGATTTCAAAAAGTGTATGACCTGCCCGAACGCGTATTGCCCGACTGGGTCGATAGCGGCATGCCCACTATGGACGAATATGCTGGCCACTTGATAGATACCACGCTACGCGCGCATGGATTTGCCAGCCTGGTATCGATGTCTTACCTGCGTAAGGGCAAGCAACTTCGCGCCGCCATTAAAGAGCAGTTACAACAGCGCCTGGAGTCGAAGCTGCTGACCACGGTCGACCTGGGCAACAACAATAGGCTTTATCTCGATCCTGAATTACTGGAAGCCCGGGCGCCACACAGCAGCGCACAGGTTCGCATTTTATCGCCGTTTGACAATGCGCTCATTCAACGCCAGCGGGGTCGTGAAATTTTTGCCTTCGATTACCAGATCGAATGCTATGTACCCGAGCCGTTGAGAAAATTCGGTTATTTTTGCCTGCCCGTCATGTATCGCGATGGCTTCGTCGGCAGGATCGATTGCAAGGCGCATCGAGCAGATAGTTTGCTCGAGATAAGGTCGGTGCACATCGAGCAAAAAGTCGACGCGGACTTTATCGAATTATTCTGCCAGGCGCTGCAGTCATTTGCAGCATTTAATAATTGCACACAGATCCTGGTGCGAGTCCGCCGATTCAAGTGATTTTCTGCGCAGCGTACAAGCACGCTTATAGCGCCTGCCTGCGCCAACCACTACTCGACGCGAACGATGAACTCCTTTCTTTCGTTGGTATCGAGATTAAACTGCGATCGATTGGTGTGATTGATATGCATACCGTAGGTATGTAGTGACAGGGTCACACGGTCGGTTTCGTTGGTCACCTTATGGATGCCACCGGTCTTGATACAGACCAGCTCACCCTCGTTGGCATTGAAATCTTTTTTGACCGAAAGCTCGGCGTAATCAGGGTTCAGTGCGATCGTCGAGTCGGTTGTAGCGGACATTACGCTCGACTCCTTCGATGCCGGCGACCACGGCCCAGGTACCATGATCGTGGGGCGGTGTTCCCCTGTCCGGTAGCCAGTTAACCAGAATTACAGCCAGCGAGTGATCGGCTTCTTCGTGCAGCAGATACACGCCGAATCCCTGCTCCTCGTCGGTTTCATAGTACTTCGGCTGCAGCCAGGATTTGTCAGCCACGACGCGTTGCGCCAATGGTCCGACCCGGCGAATAATTTCATCTTCGTCACTGGTTTCGGCAACAATGGCTCTCAAGTCATCGACATACTGTGCCAGCGGGTAGGTATCGGTCATCGTCCTTATCTCCAGTTGAAACTGCGCATATCATAGCATTTTTGTCGTGCTACCCGCGACGACGGGATCAGAGCGCGACGATTACCCTGACCGCATCGAGCCGCAGGCGTGCATGACCGAGCGCAGATTCGAAACGATCAAGCTGGCCCTGAAAAAATTCAATTTCAGCGTCGCGCACGCCGGGATTCACTTTACGTAACTCGATCAGCCGCTCAACTTCATGTCCCAGCAATTCACGACCGTTACTTCGCGCATCGGCGATCAAACCGGGTACATGGCTGTCAGCGACAAGGTCCGCGAATTCAAGCATTTGGGTCAGTTCGGTCTGCCTGGCCTTGACGATCTTGATCGCTGTATCCGCGTCGACACGCTGCGTTTGCTGCAGGGCCGATCCGAGATCGACGCGCCCGGCATGGTCCTGTCCCGACTCATCAACCACGACCCTGATAGTCGAATTGGGAAAGTAACGTTCGTTGTGGCTGCCTGAATCGTCACTGAAATCCATCAGAAAATGACACTCGGCGAGCAGCGTACCCGCCTTCACCCCGCTGTAATTCAACGCAACCAATGCAGTATTGCCAAATTCACTGCTCAGGATCATATCCATCGCATTGCGCACGAAAGGATGCTCCCAGGTCAGGTAATGCAGGTCTTCGTTAGCGAGCGCCGCACTGCGGTCATAGGTCACCGTCATACCATCCTCCGGGCAAACCGGGCATCTG
>CAWCBX010000197.1:0-5704 GCA_963793595.1 uncultured Gammaproteobacteria bacterium
TGACCGGCATGGTCGACAGTCGCACGTCGATATCGCGCTGGTTTACCATCACGTGAAAACGACCATCCTGCGGCAGGCGTTTTTCGGAAATGTTCAATCCGCACATGAGCTTCAAACGCACCACCACCGCGGGCGCGATCTGGGTTTCCTGCATGACCTGCTCGTGCAATACGCCATCGACACGCTGACGGATACGAATCACGTGCTGGTCAGGTTCGATGTGGATGTCTGACGCACCGACCTGCACCGCGTCCTCGAATATCGACTGCAGCAATTTTGCCACCGGCGCTTCGGTCATATTCGATTGCAACAGGTCGTTCAGATCAGCCGCGGTATCGTTGAGGTCCTGTCCGAGTTCCGATGCGAGCGCACTGATTTCTTCGGTACGCCGATAAACCAGGTCGAAGCTTTCCAGTAGCGCGGATTCACGCACGATCGCCTGGCTCACCGGCTTGTTTAACTTGGACTGGATTTCATCGAGCGCATAAATGTCCGTGGGATCCGCCATCGCCACCAGGTAATCCCGCTCCCGGTCTTCGATCACCAGCGCGCGATAGCGTCGTGCAATCGTCTCCGGTAATTTCTTCGCAACTTCGTTGCTGTAGTTGTAGTTATTGATATCGATTAACGGGATATTCAACTGGCCGGCGAGCAGGTTGAGAAGGCTATCCTCGTCTATCATTCCGAGCTCGATCAGGGTGCCGCCAAGCTTGCGTCCCAGTTTTTTCTGTTCCCCGAGCGCATGCTGCAACTGCTCTTCGGTGATCAGTCCTTTTTCGACCAGCAAGTCTCCCAGCCTTATTTTCTTGGTAAACGCCATCAGTTCAATACCTGGCTGAGCGTGTTACTTCTGGCGTCAACAAATGCTCGCAGGCGACTATTCAAGCCGCCCAGCTTAACGGCCCGCTGGTAGGAACCCAGTGCTTCCTCAAGCGCCGCAGTTCGTTCCTGCGATATCCCGAGACCGATCCAGTTCCTGGCATTATTTGCATCCTGCGCCAACGCAAGCCGGTAGTGCTTGACCGCGTTCTCATGTTCATCGAGGCGTTGATAACTGGCCGCCACGAGGGCCTGTTGAGTCACATCGATGGAGATTTCCTTCGCGAACAACTGGATTACTGCGCGATAAGCCGCGCTTTGAAACAGCGAACGTGCGTATTCGGTTTTGAACAACGCAGCGTCGGGGTACTTCGCCATCGATCCGCGCAGCAGGCGCCGCTCGCGGTCAACCTGTTGTTGACGTCCATAGAGCGCGAGCAAATGCTGGCGCGCACTATAATCTTCGACGCCCCCCAACAATCCCTGCAGCAACGACTCGGCCTTGGTAATTCGTCCCGAGTTGATCAACTGGACGGCATATTCAAGCCGATTGTTCGATGCATTGTTAGGGTTAGTCGACTTGATATCAATTTCTACCGGGGCCGCGGGTACCTCGGCCGCAGAGGTTTTCGGCATGACCGTTGCAGAAGCTACCACCACGGGTGCCGCAGCAGGCTGCGATACAGCAACATCAGGCTCACCACCACGCGCAACTTCGACCACGTTTCTGCTATCTGCCCGGGTGACTGATTTACGCAAGCTGATTGCCCAGATCGGCTCTCCATCGCGCAGTTCCTGCCGGGTTTCAACCAGGATATCGGTGGCCGTCTCAAAATTAATATCCACACCCGTTTCAGAGGCTATGATTGCAAGCTCTAGAATCCACCGGTTATCACTTATCAGCGGCGCCACTATCTGGCTCTCGACATCGCGTAAATGGTAGCCAAAACTGTTCTCACCGCGCTCTTTCAGATAGGCAACCACCTTTTCCTGCAGCACAAACTCCAGGCGCATGTCTTCTTCCGACTCACGAATCTGCAGGCCGATAATCTGGTTACCGATCATCTGATCGGTGACGATGCCGGAATCGATTTCGGGTTCGGCAGCAGCCGGCGCAACAGGCGTGGTAACCGCCACCGTGGGTGCTGGCCTGGAGGCGCCTTTTAACAGCTGCTCCTGCAAATACATCCCGCTCACTAGCGCCAGTGTGATTAGCAGTCCGACGATGAGCAGCAGGGGCTTTAAATCACGTGCCGGTGCAGGATTGGAGGCGATCGAATTTATTTCGATCGGGGTGAACTTACTCTCCCTGGATTCGAGATTCTTTAAAACGCTGTTGATTACGCTCATTGTACCTGGCTATCAGCCGCAGCGGCTTCAACGTGTTTGCTGTTGACGTAATACTCGCCGCTGGCATAGGAAAGCATCAGCGCCTTGTTGCTGAGCACATTGATAACCCGCGGGATCCCATGGCTGAACCTGTAGAGCCGGCGTTGTGCACCATGATCAAACAGTTCGGGTCCGCGATAACCGGCCAGCTTGATCCGATGCTGCAGGTAAGACCGCATAGACGCCTTATCCAGTGGCTGCAGCTGATAGGCATGCACGATACGTTGCTGCAGCTGCCTGATGCTACTCTGCGCCAACCGGGTATCCAGTTCGGGCTGACCGAACAATACGATCTGCACCAGCTTCTGTTTACCAGTTTCGAGATTACTGAGCAGCCGGATCGCTTCCATACTTTTCTCGGGCATCGACTGGGCTTCATCGAGGAGGATTAAAGTGCCGCGTTTTTTACGCGCATTACCGATTAAATGTGCGTTGATACAGGCCAGGTGGTTTTCCTTGTCCAGCTTGTCGGCAATACCCATTTCAACCATCACGGCTTCAAGCAGGGCATTGCAGCTCATGTATGGATTCGGAATGTACGCGGTGTCGAAGTCGGCTTCCAGCGCGTCAAGCAGCTTACGACACAACAAGGTCTTGCCGGTGCCAACTTCACCCGTAACCTTGAGGAATCCATCACCAGCCCTGATAGCAACCAGCAGTACGTTGAGCGCCTCCTGGTGGGTGAACGACTGGTAAAAGAATTCGGTATCGGGAGTCAGGCTGAAGGGCTTTTCAGAGAGCCCATAGTATTGTTCATACATTACTCACCTTCCACGGGCACCGCTTGCAGATTTTGAATGCGTTTGGCGCTATTCTGGATATAGTTAGCCCAGGTCTTATTCTGATCGACAACGATGGGCCGCAGCAGAATGACCAGCTCACTACGCCGATTGATCTTCCTTTTCTGTTTGAAAAGTTCACCGACCACCGGCACCTCATCAATCCCCGGCACACCACCATTGTCGTCGCTGGAAATATTTTTCATCAGTCCGCCGATTACCACCACCTGGCCGGTCAACGCTCTGACAATGGAATCCGATTCCCGAACAGTGCTGAAAGCCAATGGCAGCTGAAGCTCATCGCTCACCCAGGGTTATGGTTTTTGTCTGGTCGGTGACTTCGCTGATACTGGGATGAATATGCAGAATGACTTCACCCTTGCCGCTAATCTGTGGCGTCACGTCGAGTGCAATTCCCGAGAAAAACGGGGTCAGAGTTAAATCAGGGCTCGTGGTGGTACCGGCGATAGTCGTATTATTGTCAGAAGAAATATCCGTTACGAAAAATTCATCAGACCCCACCTTGATCACCGCCTTTTGATTATTGACCGTGGAAACGCGAGGGCTGGACAATACATTCACACTGCCCTGCGTACTCAGCAGGGTAATTAGCGCTGCGAAATTACTCGTTGAGGCGCCCAGGGCAAATACGTTGCCAAAGGGTAAATCGCTCACATCCAGTCCCGAGTTCAGCACCACGTCGCCAGCCGCATTGATAGCGGCTTCACCCCTGTTGTTGGCGATAATACTCGCGGTACCGCGAGTAATACTGGTATTGCCGATAGCATAGTCGCGGTTTGACGAGAGCGCAGCCCAGTCGATACCCGACTGAAAACTGTCGTTTAACTCAACCTCGATAACCTTGGCCTCGAGAATAACCTGGCGTTGCAGGCTGTCCTGGGCATCTGTCAGGTAAGCTTCGACATCGCGCAACTCGCCCGGCATGGCGCGCACTACGACCAACCCTGCATGCCGATCCACTACAATCGAACGACCCTCTCCACCACCCACTATAGACGTCAGTGTGGCCTGTAACTGACTCCAGAAATCAGCATCGCTCTTGGTGTTGACGCTGCTTGATTTGAGCGCATTTGGATCTAGTTCGGAGCTCGAGTTCCCGTTATCGCCATCATCTTCGGAATCCCTGACCTGACCGGAGCTTACCGTCATTAGCGACTCACCCTTGCGGCTGACATTGAGATAGTCAACTGGAAAAACACGCGACTGCAGGCGAGCCGGCAGCACGATGTAACCGGTGCCGTTTTGCTTGAACTCGTAACCGTAGACCTCGCGTGTGAGTTGCATCACTTCGGACACGGTGACATTTTTCAGATCCAGCGAGACTTCGCCCTCGACGCTGGGGTGCACCACCATGTTGATATTAGTGTCCTTGACCAGGCTCATAAAAAACAATCGCGCCGGTGCATTGGATACAGAAATATCGAAAGCAGTCTCTGGCCTGACATCAGCAATGAGACCGGGCACAGAAATATTGCGCCCGGGCACCAGGTCATCGAGTATTTCTGCCGATGGCGCTTCCACTTCAGGGATGTATACAGCGGCAGCCTCGGCCATGGCATCGTCGATACTTTGCCGGTTCTGTTGCGCCATCTCCCTGGTATGAGTCGCTGCGCAGGCACTTAGTAAACAGGCCAGCAAGATGATACTCGGGTGTCTTCTAATCATAGGTCACTCTCGACAGCTCGTTTCCTGATGGCTGCTAAATTATTATCCAGGCTCAGATTAATAACCTTGCCTTTGCGCACCAGGCGAGCGCTAACGCGCGTTAACCTGACCAGTTTAGCGCCCCTGATGCGGTCACCAACCGCAAGCATCTGATCATCGATGATCGCGATTTTACGATTCTGGGAAAACAAAATAGACGTAAGCTGGAGGGGTTCCGGGTTCGGCTTTGACACGCTACTTTTAGTTGGCGCTGGTTTACCGCCCAATTTGGCCAGGCGAAATTTTTGCAATGCAAGGGCCGGGGGTTGCATCGGGTCACGCAGTTCCTCGGCTTTTGCCAGCGCACCGACACCAAAGAATCCAAGCGCCAGTAAACCGACCACGAGGAGGTATGTTGTGATGACTTGCCGCATTTAAATTCCCACCCATTCCTTGCGCGTAGAAAGTGTTGAAATAGCCAGCTCCAGGGTAACCTTCGGATATTCATCGCTATGGATTTCGATCTCGTCCCAGAGTAGCCTCCAGTCCAGCGACTCTAGCGTCTGCATATACTTGAGAATATCGAGATACTTGCCGGCAAACTTGATTTCGAGTACATGACGGTAGAGACCCGGTTCTTCGGTCTCTTCCTCACCAGGCGATGGAATGGCCGGTTTGACCTCCCGACGCTTGAGACTCAGTAGTTGCAATCCTGAATCTCGATAGATTAGTTGATTCATTAGTTCAAACATTTTTTCCGGATCGATCAACTCGACTGTTTTTACCCTGAGCCGATCTTCTATCTCATCCAGTTCCTTGCCTAAACTCGCGAGCTGAAATTCCTGCTCCTGGTGCACCCCGGCCGCGATGCGTTGGCGAATATCCCCCGCTATGGCTCGCGTTTTTTCGACCTCATCACCCAGGCGCCGGTTTTCTGTTTGCAGGAGCTCGGCTTTCTTCATCATCGGTGCGGCATAATAATTCCACCACCCAAAAACGATCACGACGATTAACGAGAACGCGATCAAACCCCGTTCACGCAGGGATTGCGC
>CAWCBX010000198.1:0-10978 GCA_963793595.1 uncultured Gammaproteobacteria bacterium
GGTCGCCTTGCCGAGATCGTGCATCAGTACCGCAAACCGGGTTTCGTTGTCATGACCCAGCGCGGCGCTTTTTTGCAGCGCCATCATGACATGGACGCCGGTATCGATTTCCGGGTGATATTTGGCGGTTTGCGGAACCCCGTAAAGGGCATCGATTTCAGGAAATAGCAGCGCCAGCACTTTGCATTCTCGCAGGGTAGCAAAGAAGATGGCAGGATCGTCTTCATCGAGGGCGCGCGATAATTCGGACCATACCCTTTCGGCGACCAGCGCTTCCAGTTCACCTGACTGGCCCATCTGGCGGATCAGTTCACGCGTTTCCGGGGCCAGGGTGAAACCCAGCTGGTGAAATCGTGCCGCAAAGCGGGCGACGCGCAGTACCCGAACCGGGTCTTCGACAAACGCGGCAGATACATGCCGCAACTTGCGCGCTTCGATGTCTTGTCGACCATTATAGGGATCAATAATATTTCCCTGGTCGTCTTCGGCGATGGCGTTGATGGTTAAGTCACGACGCATTAAATCCTGTTCTATGGTGGTTGCAGGATCTGCGCTGATTTCGAAACCCCGGTACCCGGGACCGGTTTTACGCTCGCTACGGGCGAGCGCATATTCCTGTTTACTCTCGGGGTGCAGGAATACCGGGAAATCCTTGCCTATTGATTTGTATCCGGCAGCCAGCATCTGTGACGTCGTGGCGCCTGTTACCACCCAGTCGATATCGTTAACAGGTATTCCGAGGAGGCGGTCGCGTACACAACCACCGACGCGGTATAGCTTCACGTATGATCCTCTGGATTTCCGACTTTCGTATAGTCTTTGCGGAAGCGGTCGTAATTACGCTTGTTGCCAAACATAACCGACAATCCGTGAACATACTGGCGCAGGCTGGTGGTGCAAAGATCACCGTCAGTGCATATGTTATCGGTTTGCAGTGAGCGATAATTGTCCATGGTAAACAACTTGCCCGGAAGATTTTGCAGCACTAGCGCCTGCAGTTTTGACAGACCCTTACCCAGCGGCATCACACGCACCGGCAACTGCAGGGTTTCGATGATCAATTCCAGAATTTGCCGCAGGGTAAACACCTCGGGTCCACACACTTGATAACGCCTGGAAAAGCTGTCTTTATCATCAATCGCCGAAACAATTCTCTCGACCAGATCACCGACATAGACCGGCGCCAGTTTGCTATCGGCGCAGGCGAGCGGAAAGTAACCGGCATACCAGCTCAGGATACCGGCAAAACGGTTAATGAAATCGTCTTCCTTGCCAAACACCACCGATGGTTGGAAGCTGGTGACTTGCAGGCCACGCTGGCCAAAGGTATGCAGCAGGTTTTCGGCTTCACCCTTGGAGCGAAGATAAAGGCTGCTGCCGGTCGCCTGATCGGCGCCGAGCGCGCTGACATGCAACAGGCGTTTGATCCCGGTCTGGCTGCAGGCTTCGACCACGGACTTGATGAAATCGACGTGGAAACGACGAAAATCCCCCTTGCGCCTTTCGTGTAGTATTCCGACCAGGTTGATGACGACTTGCTGGCCGTCGCAGAGTTCTTTCAAACCGACCGGGTCGATAATGTTGGCCTGTAACAGGCTGATATTCGGATGCACCAGTAAGGATCGATTACGGTGTGGGCGTCGGCTCGGAACAGTGACCTTCCAGCCCTGGTTAGCCAGCGTAAACGCAAGTTGCTTGCCGATAAATCCGCTGCCGCCGAGGAGTAAGGCTTTTCGCTGCTCGTTCATACTGCTTTTTTATTGCGTTGATGGTGATGCCTTGGAGGCCCCTTCCTGTGACCGGGCTTCTGGGGTTTCCTGCCACCGGCAGGTTTTATCCGGCCACCTTTCATTTTTACCGGCGGTTTGGGGGTGATCAGCAAGTCGTTGCTGATCGGCATGGTTGGTATCACCTGTCCTGTATAGGACTCGATATCGATTAGATTCATGGCGTAATCTTCGCAGGCAAAACTGATGGCAGCGCCCGATTTACCGGCTCGCGCGGTACGACCGATGCGATGCACGTAATCCTCGCCCAGTTCCGGCAGATCATAATTGAAAACGTGGGTTACATCTGGAATATGCAAGCCACGCGAGGCAACGTCGGTGGCGACCAGGATTGCGTATTCATTATCATGGAATTTCTTTAGCAGCTGTTCGCGCTTATTCTGGTGGATATCGCCGGAAATAATAGCTGCCGACAGACCGTTGCCCTGCAGGTACTCCCAGATGCGAATCGTCGCGTGCTTGGTGTTGGCGAAGATGATGCTGCGCGGTGGTTGCAATTTTTTCATCAGGCCCAGCAACAACGGGATTTTTTCATGGTTGGCAGGGTGATAAACGCTTTGTTCGATACGGTCCACCGCGGGTGAATCGGAGTCGATTTTGATCAATTGTGCCTTATTCATGTGTTCGTAAGCGAGTTCCATGACTTTTTGCGCCATGGTTGCCGAAAACAGCATGTTTAGCCGTTTTTCGGGATCGGGCAGCCGGCGCAGCATAAAGCGAACGTCCTGAATGAATCCCATGTCAAACATGCGATCGGCTTCATCCAGAACCATCGCCTCTATCGACCTGAAATCGAAGAGTTTCTGCTTAAAGAAGTCGATCAGGCGCCCCGGTGTACCGATGAGGATATCAACTGGCTGATCAAATTGCCTTTTCTGCTGCTCGTAGGCTTTGCCGCCATAACAGATTGCCAGCTTGAGTGGTAAGTCGGCCAACAGTTCTTCGGCGTCTTTATGGATTTGTATCGCTAGTTCGCGGGTCGGAGCCAGTATCAGCGTGCGCGGTTTGCCCGCGGCCGTAGCCGGTTGTTCGGAGCGCAGAATCCTCTGCGCGCAGGCGAGCAGGAAGGCCAGCGTTTTTCCGGTACCTGTTTGCGCCTGGCCGGAAACATCCTTACCTGACAGTAGCAAAGGCAGCGATTGGTCCTGAATTGGTGTGCAGTAGTGAAAGTCAAGCCTGTCCAGTGCGTCCAGTAAACGCTGATCCAGCCCCAGTGAGCCGAACTGCTGCTCGGTTAAATGTTGTTGCCCCATGCTATCGTTAATTCTCTTATGATCGAAGTTTAAGCGGTCTATGGTATCAAATTGCATAAAAACCTGCGCTGCGATTTGAAAAAGAAGATTTTTAGCCCCATATTAAATTCTTTGGTGGAAATGCCTGTAAGGTTATGCCACCGTGAATGTATATTTGACAGTTAATTCTGATGCGACTAAATTGTCGCTCTACTTGAATACGCCATGGGGCTGGAGACACGCGTGAGTGAAAAAATAGTTTACCTTTCTGACGAAAGTTTTGAATCCGATGTATTACAGGCGGAACACCCGGTGTTGGTTGACTATTGGGCGGAATGGTGCGGCCCCTGCAAAATGATTGCACCGATCCTCGAAGAAATCGCCGATGAGTATGACGGTCGGCTGACGGTGGCGAAGCTGAATATAGACGATAATGCCAACACCCCGCCCAAGTATGGCATTCGTGGCATCCCGACACTGATGTTGTTCAAGGGTGGAGCAGTCGAGGCTACCAAGGTAGGCGCGCTCTCCAAGTCTCAGTTAACCGCATTTCTCGATAGCAATATCTGAGCGGGGCATTACCCGAAAATTGATTGAAAAAGGGTCGTTGATTGAGGTAGACGACCCATAATTACTGTGCTAACCTCTTAGTAATCGTTGCCGTATCTCCGCGGCGCTCCTGAATAAAAAACCAAATAATTTTTCCCATCACTACCCATAGGCCGTTCTTACGTCTTTATCCCTCAACCCTGCATCTAGTGCATCCCTAATATGAATCTAAATGAGCTGAAGCAACATTCCGTACCCGACCTGATTGAAACATTAAAGTCCATGGGTGGTGACCATTCGGCGCGGATGCGTCGGCAGGACATCATCTTTAGCATTCTCAAATCCCAGGCCAAGAAGGGCGAAGATATCTTCAGCGAAGGGGTGCTGGAAATTCTGCAGGATGGATTCGGATTTTTACGTTCCGCAGATAGTTCCTATCTTGCCGGGCCTGACGATATTTATGTGTCACCAAGTCAGATCAGGCGTTTTAACCTGCGCACCGGCGATACCGTTAGTGGCAAAATTCGCCCGCCCAAGGATAACGAGCGTTATTTCGCGTTACTCAAGGTGGATGAAATTAATTTTGACCTGCCCGAAAATGTCAAACACAAGGTATTGTTTGAAAACCTGACGCCGTTGCACCCTAATAGTCGCATGCCGCTCGAACGTGGCAATGGCAGTACCGAGGACATCACCGCGCGTATCATCGACATGGTATCGCCGATTGGCAAGGGTCAGCGCGGACTGGTGGTCTCGCCACCGAAAGCGGGTAAGACGCTGATGCTGCAGAATATCGCGCAAAGCATTGCCAGCAACCATCCCGATTGTTACCTGATCGTGTTGCTCATCGACGAGCGCCCTGAAGAGGTGACCGAGATGGCGCGTATGGTTAAGGGTGAAGTGGTCGCGTCGACCTTTGACGAACCTGCCAGTCGCCACGTGCAGGTCGCGGAAATGGTCATCGAAAAAGCCAAACGCCTGGTGGAGCACAAGCGTGATGTGGTTATCCTGCTGGATTCGATTACGCGTCTGGCGCGTGCCTACAACACCACTATTCCCTCCTCGGGCAAGGTATTGACCGGTGGTGTCGATGCACACGCGCTGCATCGTCCGAAACGTTTCTTTGGCGCGGCACGTAATATCGAGGAAGGCGGCAGCCTGACGATTCTTGCCACCGCGCTGATCGAAACCGGTTCCAAAATGGACGAAGTCATCTACGAGGAGTTCAAGGGTACCGGTAACATGGAAATCCATCTGGACAGGCGTATCGCCGAAAAACGCGTGTTCCCGGCAATCAATATCAATCGTTCCGGTACGCGTCGTGAGGAATTGTTGATGGATCAGGAAGAATTGCAAAAAGTCTGGATACTGCGCAAGTTTCTGCATTCGATGGATGAAATTGAAGCCATGGAATTTGTGCTCGGACGCATGCAGAGCAGTAAAACGAACCTCGAGTTCTTCGATCAGATGAAAAAATAGGCGAGGCTGTGGACCAGGTTCAATCATTTGAACCGATTATTGGCCTGCGCCCCCGCATAATAATCCTTGGCAGTATGCCCGGTGTGGCATCGCTCGAAGCCGTGCAATACTACGCACACCCGCGTAATGCTTTCTGGCCGATCATGGGTGAATTGTTCGCTGTAAATCACGAGGCGAGCTATGAATCCCGAATATGTGAACTCGAAAAGCTGCCCTTGATTCTCTGGGATACTCTGCAGGCCTGTCGTCGGCCCGGCAGCCTGGATTCGAATATCGATATCAGTAGCGCGCAAGCCAATGATTTTCAGGCACTGATACAACGCTTCTCTGAAATCCGCGCTATCGCTTTTAACGGGGCAACTTCGGAAAAGTATTTCAGGAAGCTGGTGGTTCCGACTCTGCCTGAGATATCTGGCATTGAATTATTACGCATGCCATCCACGAGTCCGGCAAATGCGGGCATGAGGTTCGAACAAAAACTGGCGGCCTGGCAGCGGTTGCTCGAATTTATCGACTAGGACTTCAGCAGGCGTTTGCGCAGCTGCGCCATCGGTGCATTATCGTCGTACACCACCTGATCGTTTTGCAACGCTACCCCGAGCGCAGCCCACAGGGCATCAAGGTCGACTGGATAAGGGTCGGCTTTCATTTTCTGATATAAGGGCACCAGCACATCAACCCCGGTGGCACGATCGCCGGCCGCAAATACCTGCATCACAGTGGCGCTGGTGTGCATCGAAATACCCGCGTCCAGCACCCCGCGCAATGCATCGCGCAGGCTTTTACGGTTGTCGGTAAGTTTACGAATTTCAATATCGGCGAGCATGCAGAAAATAGCGCCGCCCCAGTAGGTGCGTCCCCAGGTCGGGGTTTGATCGAGCCCGCGATCGCCGTTTTTCGGCAATCCCTGCGGCATGCGATTGATAAAACCGTTCCAGACGAACTCTTCGCTCAGATGACCGCGCTGTGCACGCGCTATCGACTCGACATAGGTAGCCAGCCCCTCCAGCAGCCAACGGTGCGCATAGGGAACATCGGCCATCGCCAGGTGTACCATTTCATGTACCAGGATCCAGTCCTTGCGCAGCATCTCGGGGGTAACGTTCTCGCCGACGACGATGCGCAGGGATGGCGAGTTGCCGCCAAAGGCCTGGCCGAAGCGAACGGCTTTGCCATCGGTAACCTGTAGCTCGATAGCGACGCTTCTCACCGGGAAGCGGCCGTAGTATTGATGCACGGTATTGCTCGAGTAGAGCACCCAGTCGAGCAGCATGTCCTTTTTGCCGCGTAACACGTGATCGCGGATTTCGACGCTGATACGACTGCCGTCAATGTCGAAAGCAAATTCAGTTTCGCTGACGGTTTCGATTTCCGCTTCGGCGGCATAGAGGCTGCCGGAAAATACCAGCAGCAGGATTATCATGCGTATCATGCACGCCCCTTTATCATGGCTATTCAGTTTGAGACCAATTGCGACATCCAGGGTTCAGTCACCGGGAGCCTGTTCGACGCGCGCGGCATTCAGGCCGGCGTCGTACCAGTCGGCGCGGTCACGCCAGAAGATATTATCTTCTGGATCGATGCCCGGGGCAGCGCTCAAAGAACCTGCCGGAATTATCAGTTTGCCGCTTTTCAGGCTGGTATAGGGCACCAGTGAACCACAATGCGTGCAAAAGCACTTTGAAATAACATCGGCTTCGTCAGGAGTGTAGCGTTTAATAAATTCTTCGCCTGCGAGCCACTCGAGGCGATCGACGCTGGTAAAGATATTCGCTGCATGCGCACTCCCGGTGGAGCGACGACACTGGCTGCAATGACAGAGATGGAATGCGTCGAATGGTCCACTGACCTGGTACTGCACCCGTCCGCACAGGCAGGCGCCCTTTATCGGTTCACTCATTGCTATTACCTCAAGATGGTTGGCTGGCGATCAATCTGGCGATCAAATCGTCGAAATGTCGTTCGTGTACATTGGCGTAGGCGAAGCGAATGAAGCGCTCCTGATCACGGCCAAAATAACTACCCGGCAGACTGATAATTTCATGCTCTTCAATCAGGCGTTTGACCACATCACGTGCCGGGGCGTCGAAAGGGTGCTCGATATAGGCGAAATAGGCACCGGCGCTGATCAGCCGATAGTGTAAATCCGGATGTTCGAATGCCTGCCTGATTGCTATCGCGCGCCGTGCCAGTTCGTCGGACTTTTCCAGTTTCCAGGCGTGCAGATTCTGCAAGCCGTAAACCGCGGCGAGCTGGCCGGCATGCGGCGCACAAATAGCGGTGCAATCCTGGACCTTTTTTAATTGTTCGAGTAGTGCCGGGCCAGCGGCAACCGCGCCGGTACGAAAACCGGTCAGGCTGAATACCTTGGAGAAGCTATACAAATGGACCAGGGTGTCACGCCAGGCGGGGTCGGCAAAAAGATGATGCGGCAATTGATTGATATCGATGAAATCGCGATAGGTTTCATCGATGATGAGCGCGATTCCATGTTCGCGCGCGAGTACGAAAAATTGCTCGATGCACTCGGGGCTGTAGATCGCACCACTGGGATTATTCGGTGTGACCAGCAGAATCGCACGGGTATTTTCGCCGATCAGTGGCCTGGCTTCCTTCGCATCCGGCATCGCGGTTTCCGCATTGAACGACAGGTAGCGTGGCACCACGCCTCGCGCCGTAAGCCACATCTGGTGATTGAAGTAACAGGGTAATGGCACAATCACTTCGTCACCCGCCTCGCACAGGGTATCGATCACCGAACAAAATGCCTGGTTGCAGCCTGCCGTAATCAGAATGTCATCTTCGCTTACCGTGCCCTGGTAGCGGTCGCTGATATTTCCCGCCAACGCTTCGCGCAAGGCCGGGATGCCGCGGATATCGGTGTAGGTAGCGCCTTCGCCGGCCTTGATTGCATCGCCAAGGTAGTCCCT
Organism: uncultured Gammaproteobacteria bacterium; assembly: GCA_963793595.1. Taxonomy (GTDB): domain Bacteria; phylum Pseudomonadota; class Gammaproteobacteria. Next base: position 7,978 of record CAWCBX010000198.1, read on the forward strand.
CAGAGACTGGGGAGGTAGATGCGCGGGTACGGCCTGGCACATGTCGATCAGGTTTTCCGAACCCGGATTCCTGACCCAGGACCAGGCTTCGGCAATTGGCGCGGCGGCACAATCGAGTACATTTGGGTTAAATTTCATGGCTCTTGTCTAATATTTTGTACCGATGTTAGTGAATTCCGCTGTCGCTTACCAGTGTCAAGAAGCTATGCAATAATACCGACCTTAGTAAATACCGGATTTAAAAATGAAATATCTACATACCATGGTACGCGTGCATGACCTGGAAGCGTCATTAGTATTTTATCGAGATTTGCTCGGCCTGGTTGAGTCCGATCGTTATGAAAGCGAAGAGGGTGAATTTACGCTGGTTTACCTGGCAGCTGCCGAGGACCTCGAGCAGGTCAAGGCCGAGCGCGCTCCGCTGGTCGAGTTGACCTATAACTGGGACGGCGAGGTGTACCAGGGTGGGCGTAATTTCGGACATCTGGCCTACGAGGTCGATGACATTTACGCGCTTTGCCAGAAAATGCTCGATGCCGGCATCACCATAAACGTGCCGCCGCGCGATGGCCACATGGCGTTTTTCCGCTCGCCTGATAATATTTCGATCGAACTCCTGCAAAAGGGTCAACCCCTGCCGCCTGCCGAACCCTGGGTTTCGATGCCTACCGTCGGTGAATGGTAGGGATGGAGCGTTACCTCGATGGTCGGGTTGCAATAATCACCGGTGGCTTCAGCGGCATCGGTAAAGCAATTGCGCTTGCGCTGGCCGAACGCGGTGCGACTATCGCGGTCGGTGCGCGGCGTCAGCCTGCAGCGATAGTCGAAGAGCTCGAGTCGGCGAGCGAGCGATGCTTTTTCCATCAGCTCGACGTCGCCAGCGTCGATAGCATTGCCGGGTTTGTCGATGCTCTGGCGGTGAAGCATGGGCATGCCGATATCCTGGTTAATTCAGCGGGGGTTACCGCGCATGAGTTTGTCTGCGGGCATGACGAGCAATCCTGGCTCGATGTTATCGATATTAATCTGTCCGGCCCGTTTCGCATGATTCGCGCCTGCCTGCCGGCGATGAAGGCTCGCAACTGGGGTCGAATCATTAACATTGGCTCCACCGCTGCGACTACTGCAAGCGCTGATCATGCCGCTTACTGTGCTTCCAAGTCAGGCTTGCTGGGGCTGAATCGAGCGGTGGCACTTGAAGCTGCGCCACACGGCGTCAGTTCGATTGTCATCAGTCCGACCTGGGTACAAACCGAAATGTTCGATAGCAGTATGGAAATTCAGGCGCGTAAGGCCGGACATAGTGTCGACGAAGAAATCGCAAAAATTGTCGCGCAACAACCCCAGCAACGCCTGGTGCAACCGCAGGAACTGGGCGCGTTGGCAGCATTCTTGTGCCGAGATGAGGCGCTCGGCATCACCATGGAAGATATTCAGCTCAACGCCGGCGCATGGTGGTAGGTTAACTCGATGTCAATGTTGAATTTAGAGGCCAGTTTTTTTGCCATCGATAATCCGCTGCGATTGCTGGATCGCTGGTTCAACCGGTTTCAGCATCAAAAAACCGTGGTGATTAACGAGCGCAAGGTCGAGGTCCGGTGGACTGATCGTGCCGAGCAGATTCTGCAGCTCGGTCAGCAGCCGCTGATTGTCGAGCTCCAGCTTTATTTCTCCTGTGTGGTCAAGAAGCGGGTGGTGTTTCATCAGCGAGCAACCTTCAGCACCACGGTTGTTAGCGACAGGCTTCAAATCGCGTTTCAACCTGTCGCGTCGGCGGCTTGCGATCCGCGTGAATTCGCCGCCAGTTTTCCCGCCGGCAAAAACCTGTCACAGGGATTAGCAGCGCGAATGGTCCCCAGAATTGTCGAGCTCGATTATCGGCGGGGCAACTGGGAAGGCCAGTTCCGCTACTAAAGCAGTTTCTATACCTGCTGCTACAGACCTGCTTCATATGCATGGCATATTGCGCCGCGAACCTCATTCACCAAGTAGCGCTAGCCATGTTTAGCGCGGCTTCGGGCATTAATAATCCTGTTGCAACGAAGACCCGGGCCGCGTGACTTCGGCGTTTTTACCGGAGATGGTTGCCGGCATGATGATCATATTTCCCAGTCAATTAATGCACTATGTCAATTCCTACACCGGCGACTCTCCGAGGATTACATTATCCAGGAATATTTCGGCCGGGATAATAGCGGGCAGCCCGAATCCGAAGCTTGATAAAAAACGCGCGCAGCTGACCGAGTAAAATTATTTACGGTGTTAATACAGAGCCAGCAGGACTGGCGATGAATTGTATGGTTTTAGAAAATAAAGAAATCGACCCGGGCACAGCGACTGAATCATGTATTCAATATCGACATTGAGACATGCAGCGAATGCGGTGGCAGCGTCAAAGTCATCGCCTGCCTCGAAGACCCTCAGGTGGTTACGAAGATATTAGGGGATAGATATTGGGTCAACCTCAGTCTGTCCTCTATTGTCAGGTAAATTTCGTAATAAATCTGACTCTGGGGATCCTTTCGGGCTCGAAAGTTCAGATTATAATCAGAATAATTTACATTGAGATTTAGTTATTAGTAATTGATTTATAAAATAATAATTCGAAATTATTTTACCTTGAGTCAGTCCTATTACATTTTCGAACTACTGGCCGCTTGTCAACAGGGATCGCACCCATTCGTTCGGAACCATATCGATCGACAGGTTGATGCGCTCGGTGTCGCCGGCGTTGACGATCCGATGCGGATCCGACAATCGCAGATACCAGCATTCGCCGGGCTGCATCGGCACCGGAACCTGGTTCAGGAAAAATTCGACGCCCGCGTTTAACTGGATCGGGATGGTCAGTCGAATGACAGAATTCTCCTGCTCCAGTCCCAGCGTGGGATCGGTGTGCTCCTTGACCACCGCGCCGGGCTCCAGGCGTAGTAATCGCACCAGCGTGACGTCGGTGTGCTCACGAAAGGTATCGACGACCTTTGACAGGTAGGCAGCCTCC
>CAWCBX010000199.1:0-10297 GCA_963793595.1 uncultured Gammaproteobacteria bacterium
GGCATCGCTTCCTGGTATGGGGAGATCTAGATGCATATGCAATAATCTGGAGACAGAATGGGAACAGACTGGTTTCGTGATCTGGAAAGACAGGCAAATCAGAAGGATAGTGCTGTATAAAGACGGTACTGTACTCGTCACCACATGCACACGTACAGGTAGCACACATAGAAGGAGCACTGGAGTACTTGCTCAAACTGGTAGGATGCAAAGGACCAACATGCGAACATTATGAGGGAATATTGCCTAAAAGAGAAAAAGAAGGAAGACCGAGAATTCAGGGATGGGCTCAATAAACAGTCATAAAACAGAGATTGAGAGTAAGCTTACTACAAAGATTAGTATTAGAATAATTGATAACTTCTTTTTCATTATACCACCCCGATATCACTACCGAAGCAATCTTTTTTTAAAAAAAACTTTTCTGAAAGCAGGCACATTTTTTCACTTTTTATGACTGTTTATTGAGCCCATCCCTGAATTCTCGGTCTTCCTTCTTTTTCTCTTTCAGGCAATATTCCCTCATAATGTTCGCATGTTGGTCCTTTGCATCCTACCAGTTTGAGCAAGTACTCCAGTGCTCCTTCTATGTGTGCTACCTGTACGTGTGCATGTGGTGACGGTCTCGTTCCGTCTTTATACAGCACTATCCTTCTGCTTTCATTCCCCTGTCTTTCCAGATCACGAAACCAGTCTGTTCCATTCTGTCTCCAGATTATTGCATATGCATCTAGATCTCCCCATACCAGGAAGCGATGCCACATTGCACAAAACCGTCAGCACTGTCGAGTACGTGGTAACGTTTGCCGAACACGATGTAGGATGACGGGTTTCCCCGTTTTGATTTGGATGTCTTTGGCGTCGCCGCAGACTGTGTTTTGCCTCGATCGCCGAATCGGCACGCCAAAGGTGCAGGCGTTAAGCGCAAAAACTATCAGCAGAAGAGCGCCTGGATACAGTCTCATGTTGTTTTTTTGTACTCGTGACTGATTAATTTTGCGAGCTGGTAAACTGCCATCGCGTAAAGCTCGCTGTGGTTATAACGCGTGATTACATAGAAATTCTGAAATCCAGCCCAGTATTCCGGATGGTCTTTCTGTTGCAGTCTGACCAAAGCTACCGGCGTATCTTCTTCAATGGCAAACTGGGAGACCAGGCCTTTCTGTTTTAACTCCGCCCACTTGTAGTTGGGTTTAAGAGCAGGTTCCAGACTGTCAGCCGAGTTATCCTGCATGGTATCCAACGGTCGCGCCACGCGCCCATCGCGTTGCCATCCGTGCTTGACGAAATAGTTAGCAACGCTGCCGGCGATATCAGGAATACTATCGAACAGGTTGGTTTGCCCGTCCTGGTCAAAGTCGACGGCGTAGTTACGATAGCTGGAGGATATGAATTGCGGCATACCCATTGCCCCCGCATAAGACCCCCGCAGTGCCCGTGCATCAAAGCCCTGTTCCTTGGCCAGTAAAAGGAACTGCTCGAGCTCCACGGTAAAAAACTTTGCGCGACGAGGGTAATCGAAGGCCAGCGTAACCAGGCTGTCGAACACGGGATCCTTGCCCCGGTAAATACCATAAAAAGTTTCAACACCTATAATCGCAACAATGATTTCCTCGGGCACACCTGTTGCCGCGCTCACTTCGGCAAGTAACTCTCGATGTTTCCGCCAGAATTTGACGCCGAGATCGATCCGCTTGTCCTTGATAAAAATACCCCGGTACTGGTACCAGTCGAGTTCCTTTTCAGCGGGACGATCAAGCTTTTCGAACAGATGTTCCTGCTTTTCGACCTGGGCAAACAAATCAACCAGTTCCTGCTCGGTATAACTGGTGTTAGCGGCGATGCGTTGCACAAAGCTAATCACATCTTCGCGCCCCTGGTAATCTCCACCAGGAATCTCCAGCGCAGACGCTATCGGCGCAACAAATAAAGACAGACCTAATATAAATATTTTCATCAAACCAGAAATCGCTTTGCCGATCGAATCGACATAATTAAACCAAAACCCATCATCAGGGTAACCATTGAAGTACCACCGTAACTAATCAACGGTAAGGGTACACCTACCACCGGTAACATACCTGCAACCATACCGGTATTTACAAATAAATAGACAAAAAATGTCAGACTTAGTGCGCCGGCAAGCAGGCGCCCGAAATTTTCCGTGGAATGCGCCGCGATATATAATCCGCGAAAGATAATTGCCAGGTAAATTAATATCAACACAACACTGCCAAAAAAACCAAATTCCTCACCAAATACAGAAAAGATAAAGTCGGTAGATCGTTCCGGAATGAAATCGAGCTGCGACTGGGTACCATTTAGCCACCCCTTGCCGTAAACCCCACCCGAACCGATTGCTATCTTGGATTGTATTATATGATAACCCGATCCGAGTGGATCACTTTCCGGGTTCAGCAGGGTTAAAATACGCTTGCGCTGATAATCGTGCAGCGCAAACTTCCACAGTAACGGCGCCATCAACGACATCAAAACCCCAAGGCTGATCATTACGCGCCAGCGAACACCGGCAAGAAACAACACGAAGAAACCGGCGCTCCCCACCAGGATCGCAGTACCGAGATCAGGCTGGCGTGCAATCAACAGTACCGGAATCAGCACCAGTATCGACGAAACCACTAATTCCTTCAAACCCACGGGCAACACTCGATTAGCAAGATAAGTGGCGACTATCATTGGCACCGCGAGCTTTAAAATTTCCGAGGGCTGGAACCGTAAAACGCCAAGATCGAGCCAGCGCTGGGCACCCTTGCCGACTTCTCCGAAGAACATAACCGCAACCAGCATCGCAACCCCGGCAAGGTAAAGCCATATCGAGATTTTACGGATCATACGCAGCGGAATATTCGCAATAGCGATCATCAACAGCAGCGCAACAACGATACGCGTCATTTGCCGAATTACGATCGCCTGGTCCGAACCGCTCGCGCTATACAACACCATGCTACCGAACAGGGCCAGAATAATCAGCAGCGACAACAATACCGGATCCAGCCGCAAAGCATCCATTGCCCGCCGCGTATACGAAATTGAATCAGAGTCCAGCGCCTGATTCATGATTCCTCCAATAAATAAGCATCCATGATACGACGCGCGATAGGTGCCGCTACCGAGCTACCGTGACCACCATTTTCAACGATCACCGCGACTGCAATCTGCGGGTCATCAGCCGGTGCATAACTGATAAACAGCGCATGGTCGCGCAGTTTCTCTGCCACCGTCTCTTCATCGTATTCCTCGTCCTGGGCAATCTCGAATACCTGCGCGGTGCCCGTTTTCCCCGCCGTCCTGTATTGCATGCCCTTGACTAATGCGATGCGCAGTTCCCCTGAGACCATGCACAACATTCACCAGGGCATCGTGAACATGTTTCCAGTTCTTTTCACTTTTCAACTCATAACGACCTGCCACGTGGCTCGCAATTTCGACCAGATTATACTCGGGAATCTTCTCGACCGATTTCACCAGGTGTGGTTGATAACGTTCCCCCTTGATCGAGAATGCCGCGGTCGAATTAGCCAGCTGTAACGGCGTTACCAGCAGGGCACCCTGGCCAATACCGGTAATCAGGGTTTCACCGGGGAACCATGGCATACCCTCGGCACGGCGTTTCCATTCTCTCGAAGGTAACAACCCGTTGCGTTCACCCGTACTATCAACCCCGGTTTTAACTCCGAAGCCAAAACTCGCCAGGAATTCAGACATGCGATCGATACCCATCCGATATGCAAGATCATAAAAATAAACATCGCAGGACTGGGTTATCGCATTGTTAAGATCCATATGACCATGACCTTGCTTTTTCCAGTCACGATACCTGCGTGGTTCATTTGGCAACTTGTAATAACCGATACAATACACATCATTTTCCGCGGTTGTTATTGCCAATTCCAGTCCAGCCAGGCCATAGAAAGGCTTGCTCGTAGATCCGGGAGGATACTGCCCCGACAGCGCACGGTTAAACAGCGGGCGTTTGCTTGAATCTCGCAATGCATTGTAATCGTCAAAACTAATACCGTTGACGAACAAATTGGGATCAAAAATCGGCATCGAAACAAGAGCCAGAATCTCTCCATTATTGGGATTTATCGCTACTGCCGCACCGGAATATTCGGCGAACGCCTCCTCAGCGACCTTCTGCAGCCTGGAATCGATGGTTAAATGCAGATTGTTGCCCTGTACCGGAGGCGACTCATTGAGCACCCGCAGGGTGCGCCCCCTGGCATTGACTTCAACCTGCTGCACCCCCACCGACCCATGCAGCTCATGTTCATAGAATTTCTCCAGGCCGAGTTTGCCAATATGGGTCGAACCCGCATATTCAACTTCACTGACCTTGCTCAGGTCTCTTTCATCGATACGACTGACATAACCGAGGGCATGCACCGCATGCGCGCCCTGGGGATAATTCCGGGTTAGACGCGCATTAATTTCGACGCCTTCGAATCTATGTAAATTAACCGCTAGCCTGGCGACTTCTTCGTCCTTCAGGTTTAGTCGCAATGGGATACTTTCAAAAGGTCGGCGCCGTTTTGACGATTGCTTGAAGCGCTTCAGGTCCTGCTCGGTATAGTCTATATACCGCTTCAATTGCAGCAGGGTACTGTCAAGGTCTTCGACCTGCTCGGGCACGATCTCAAGGCGGTAGGCTGGCAGATTATTTGCCATTACTACGCCGTTGCGATCAAAAATCAGGCCGCGCGTCGGCGGCAGCGCTTTTATGCGCACCCGGTTACTATCCGAAAGGGTCGAAAAATGTTCGTGCTCGACGATCTGCAATACGTACAGTCTGCCCAGCACAAGACTCAATAAAATAACCGTGAAAACAGCCGATAACACCAGGCGTCGGCGTATCAGTCGGTTCTCGAGGAAATCATCTTTTAGCTGCTCTCGCTTCGACATTGAAACGGATTATACCTTTGGGACCAGGGATCATTGGCGGATGTGCGGACGATAACAGAAAAATACTCAAAAAAGCGCTGAAAATATACAAAGAAGTTTCATTCTGTGGCCAAAAGCCGATATCATGCACCCCTTTTTTGAGCTCCGCTCGGTTTCGGGGCATTAAATTCTAACAACACCATTAAATAATCTTGGGGAAATAGTATGGAGTTAAATAACCTGATACCGCCGATTTTCGGCGCCCTTGGACTGGCCGCGGCCGCGTTTGTCTACGCGCAGGTCAAAAAACATCCCGAAGGCGAAGGCAAGGTCGTGGAGATCGGCAACCAGATTCATCTCGGCGCCATGGTATTCATGAAACGTGAATACAAAATGCTGTCAATGTTTTCCGCCGTACTCCTGGTCTTACTGTATATCTTCCTCGGTGCCGGAACCGCGTTTTGCTTTCTGATGGGCGCGCTGGCTTCAGGTTCTGCTGGTTATATCGGCATGAACACCGCCACCCGTGCCAATGTAAGAACCACGACCGCGGCTCACAACGAAGGTGCTGCAGCCGCTTTAACCGTGGCCTTCTTCGGTGGTTCCATTATGGGCCTTGCAGTCGCCTCGCTGGGCCTGCTGGGGCTGGGTATCGTTTTCTATATATTTTCAGGTGATATCGAATCGCTGCATGCCATCCACGGATTTGCAATGGGTGCCTCGGTGGTCGCATTGTTTTCACGTGTTGGCGGCGGGATTTTCACCAAGAGTGCCGACGTCGGCGCCGACCTGGTGGGCAAGATTGAAGCCGGAATACCGGAAGACGACCCCCGTAACCCGGGTGTCATCGCCGATAACGTTGGCGATAACGTCGGCGATGTCGCCGGCATGGGTTCCGACATATTCGAATCCTACTGCGGTTCGATGATCGCATCCATCGCGATTGCATCGACCATGGCAGTCGCAGCTACCGAAGCCCTGGGTGGGCGCGAGGCGATGATGTACCTGCCGCTGGCGATGGCGTCACTGGGCCTGATGTGTTCCATCGGCGGCATCATGATCGTCAAGGTCAACTCGGGCAAATCGCCCGAAAAAGCGTTGCGTATGGGAACCATGGGATCTTCGGTGCTGTTCATTGCACTCGCTTATTTCGTAATTTCGATGCTGGGCCTTAGCAGCGGAATCTGGGTTGCGGTGCTGGCTGGCGCGGTCGGTGGCATTATCATCGGCCTGGTTACCGAGTACTACACTGCCGGCAAGCCCGTCGAGCACATCGCCAAGTCCGGGGAAACCGGGGCGGCAACCGTTATGATCAGCGGTCTGGCGATCGGGATGCAGTCAGTCGCTATTCCGGTTCTGACGATTTGCGGCATTATATGGATCGCCAGCGAATACGCGGGCCTCTACGGTGTTGGTATCGCAGCGGTCGGCATGCTCGCTACGGTTGGTATTACCATGGCGATCGACGCTTATGGTCCGGTAGCTGACAACGCCGGTGGTATCGCCGAAATGGCCGGTCTCGGTGAAGACACCCGCAAGATTACCGATTCGCTGGATGAGCTCGGTAACACGACTGCCGCAATTGGCAAGGGATTTGCAATCGGAGCGGCAGCGCTCGCTGCACTGGCGATTATCACCGCCTACATCGAAACCGTTGCCCTCAATATCGAAAATTTCGAACTCGTGCTGAATAACCCGGAAGTATTAATCGGGCTCTTTATCGGTGGCGTAATCCCGTTCGTCATCGCGTCGATCACGATGACCGCGGTGGGCGATGCGGCCTTCGAAATGATCAAGGAAATCAGGCGTCAGTTCCGTGAAATAGATGGCCTGCTCGAAGGTACCGCGGAGCCCGATACCGCGACATGCGTCGATATCGCTACCACCGCTGCCTTGAAAAAGATGATTGTGCCTGGTGTCATCGCGGTGAGCGCTCCGCCCCTGGTGGGATTCATCATCGGTGCCGAAGCACTGGGTGGCATGCTCTCCGGGGCCCTGCTCAGTTGTGTCCTGATGGCGCTGATGATGGCCAATGCCGGCGGCGCATGGGACAACGCCAAGAAGTATGTCGAAAAGGGTAACCTCGGCGGCAAGGGTACCGACACTCACGCGGCAACCGTGGTCGGCGACACCGTTGGCGATCCTTTCAAGGATACCTCAGGGCCTTCGATGAACATCCTTATCAACGTAATGGCAATCGTCAGCCTGGTCATCGCACCGCTGCTGAGTTAGATAAAGGCATAGTGCAGGCACTACTGGACAGTGCCTGCACTACCCTCATAAAATCACCGCGCTGAATGACCACAAAACCAGAATTACGTGGAACAAACTATGAGCCCTAAAAATGCGTTTTATGCTCAATCCGGAGGTGTGACCTCGGTTATCAATGCCAGTGCCTGCGGCGTTATCGAAACCTGCCGCCAGCATGCGGATAAAATCGGCAAAGTCTTTGCCGGGCGAAACGGTATTATTGGCGCGTTGAGCGAAGAACTGATCGATACCTCGCGAGAATCAGATGCGGATATAGCCGCATTGAAAAACACCCCCGCAGGTGCGTTTGGTTCCTGCCGTTTCAAACTTAAGAGCCTGGAAGAAAATCGACGTGAATACGAGCGCCTGATCGAGGTTTTCAAGGCGCACGATATCGGATACTTCTTTTACAATGGCGGCGGTGACTCCGCCGATACCTGCTTCAAGGTTTCGCAACTGTCGGCAACCCTGGGATTTCCAGTGCAGGCAATACATATCCCGAAGACCGTGGATAACGATTTACCGATCACTGATAATTGCCCCGGCTTTGGCTCGGTGGCTAAATACATTGCGGTTTCAGCGTTAGAAGCCTCATTTGACGTCGCCTCGATGGCCAAGACTTCGACCAAGGTATTCATTCTCGAAGTGATGGGTCGTCATGCCGGATGGATAGCAGCCGCGGGCGGGTTGATCGAAGATTACGGCATACCCGTTTTACTGCTGTTTCCCGAAGTGGATTTCAATCACGACAAATTTATCGAGGCGGTGCAGGCCAAGGTGGAGGCCCACGGATACTGTACGGTTGTGGTTTCCGAGGGTGCGCGAAATACCGATGGCAGTTTCCTTGCCGAGCAAGGCACCAGAGACGCTTTTGGTCATGCCCAGCTTGGGGGGGTAGCTCCGGTAGTTGCAGATATGATTAAGACGGCACTGGGTTACAAGTTTCACTGGGCGGTCGCCGATTACCTGCAACGCTCAGCGCGCCATATTGCTTCCGCCAGCGACCTCGAGCAGGCTTATGCGCTTGGAAAGGCCGGGGTCGAAATGGCGCTGGCAGGTAAGAACGCGATTATGCCGACCATAAATCGGCTATCCAGCAACCCCTACCGATGGGAAATTGGCAGCGCTGACCTGGCCGATGTCGCCAATGTCGAAAAAACGATGCCGCTCGATTTTATTACCGCGAATGGATTCGGCATCACCGACAAATGCCGCGAATATCTTTATCCTCTTATCCAGGGCGAAGCTTATCCCGAGTATGACGAACGCGGTATGCCACGCTACGTGGTATTGAAAAACGAGCTGATTGACAAGAAACTCGGGAATTTTGATCTCTAAATAAACAGCATTAAAAATTTACCGGAGTGTGGCCGTCTGCCTGTTCAATCCCGGTTAGTCGGCTATAATTTCCATCCCATAATATCAGAGTGGCTAAATCATGATCCTGGACAGGGTTAGTTGCGGCAACAATGTGCCCAATGACGTAAACGTCATTATCGAAATTCCGTCACACAGTGACCCGGTCAAATACGAGGTCGACAAGGAAACCGGTGCGATGTTCGTCGATCGCTTCATGGGCACCGCGATGCATTATCCCTGCAACTACGGTTACATCCCACAAACGCTGAGTGAGGATGGGGATCCAGTCGATGTCCTCGTGGTTACCCCAATCCCGGTTATCAGTGGTTCGGTAATTCGTGTCAGGCCACTGGGCATGCTGTTAATGACCGACGAAGCCGGCAAGGATTCGAAAATTATCGGGGTGCCGGTCGACAAGCTGACCAACCTGTATTCAAGCATGAACAGCGTGCGTGACCTGCCCAAGTCGCTACTCGATTCGATCGCGCATTTCTTCGATCATTACAAGGATCTGGAAACGGGCAAATGGGTCAAGATAGACGGTTGGGTTGATACCGAAGACGCCAAACGCGAAATCCTCGACTCGATCGAGCGCTACAACAACGAAACCGCCCAATAGTCCTGCGCTTCGACTAATCCCCCACGAGAAATTCAGCTTGGCGGCCACCGCAGAAGTCCCTTGTGACCGGGCCCTATAGAAACAAAGCTTTTAGGCATCCGGTCTTAACGTTGCCGGAGACTTTAGTAACTGCCTACACTGTGTATCTAGCCTTCATATAATATGCAGGCTAGCTGCGCCGGGAGTCAGTGCGGCAAATGTGTAGCGCGGCAGGGACGCCGCGGTCCGACGCCTCGGGCTCCAAGCGATCACAGGGATGTGCCAAACGGCGCATTTTGCCGTTTGGAAGCGCCTTTTGCGCACTGACTCCCGAGGTAGCCTCAGTACGCCCAGTGAATCTGTGGTCGGTTTTCTGTTCCGGAAACTAGTGCGCTTTCGCGACGGTCCGACGTATGCGCGGGGATGACATCATAAGCGGCAACGCCGAAATGGTTGTCGCAGTCGTCGATGCCTGGGGTTATTCGGCGTTGAAGAGCATGGCGCGCTCATCGACGCCGACCTCGGTGACCGAACGTAATTCAGTGTAGTCGATATGACAGATACAGTTGCGGCCCGACTGTTTGGCTTCATAGAGGTACTTGTCTACCGAAGCGACAAAATCATTTACATCAAGCACGCTGAATTTCATGTAAACGCTGGCACCCATGCTCACGGTCAACTTGATCTCGCCGTCGTCGATGGCTATCGGTGCACTGGAAATCTGTTTACGGATTCGATCAGCGACCTTGACTGCAAGATTGAGATGGGTTTCCGGAAAAATCATCGCAAACTCTTCACCGCCATAACGGCACACGATGTCGGTTGTTCTGACTTCGTTGCTGAGAACATCTGCCAGGGATCTTAGCGCCAGATTACCCGCTTCATGACCATAAGTATCGTTTATCGCTTTAAAATGATCGACATCGACCATGACCAGACTGGTTGGGATGCCGCTGCGCTTGGAGCGGTCCATTTCCGCCTGCAGTACCGTTTTAAAATGGCGAAAATTAAATAGCCCGGTCAGCGCATCAGTCGACACCAGCTCGGACAGTATGTCGATCTGGTTACGCAGATTGTCGACTTCGTCCAGCCACTCGCAACTGGTTTCACCAACTGGGCACTTTGGCGGTAGCGCGTCGGTTTCAGCCATCTTGATTCAGTTCTTTGATTCGCTCTATGGCTTCGGGG
>CAWCBX010000200.1:0-15771 GCA_963793595.1 uncultured Gammaproteobacteria bacterium
ATTCTGTCACTGGCCATGATGCTGCGCTATAGCCTGCAGCAAGCGGCACTCGCGGATCAGATCGAAACTGCAGTCGGTAATGTGCTCAACCAGGGATTTCGAACTGCCGATATCGCCGACGGTGCACATGTCGTCAGTACTGCGGATATGGGTGACGCCGTGGTGGCGGCACTGCGAGCGTCTGCGAAATAACTTCTCAACTGGAGATCGATCGATGAAAAGAGTTGGATTTGTCGGCTGGCGTGGCATGGTCGGTTCAGTACTAATGCAACGCATGCTCGAAGAGCAGGATTTTGCTCGTATTGACGAACCCGTATTTTTTACGACATCTCAAGTGGGCCAGGCTGGGCCCGATATCGGCAGGGAAGTCTCCCCACTTCAGGATGCGACTGATTTCGAACAGTTAAAGTCGATGGATGCCATTGTGACCTGCCAGGGTGGTGATTACAGCAAACAGGTTCATGCGGATCTTCGCGGCAGCGGCTGGAACGGCTACTGGATCGATGCCGCCTCGACATTGCGCATGGAAGAGCAGAGCGTGATTATCCTGGATCCGGTGAATCGTGCGGTAATCGACAACGCACTCGCCGCGGGGCAAAAGGATTTTATCGGTGGAAATTGCACGGTCAGCCTGATGATGATGGCCATGGCTGGCTTGTTCGAACATGACCTGGTCGAGTGGATGAGTGTCATGACCTACCAGGCCGCCTCGGGTGGTGGTGCGCGTCATATGCGCGAACTGATCGCTGGTATGGGTCGCATCTACCAGTCTGTGGCTGAGTTGCTCGATGATCCGTCTTCGGCAATTCTGGAAATCGATCGTCTGGTTACCGCGCAATTACGATCCCCTGATTTTCCGACTCAGCAGTTTGGTGTTCCCCTGGCCGGTAGTCTGATCCCCTGGATTGACGCTCAGCTTGACAATGGGCAGAGTCGCGAAGAGTGGAAGGCCGGGGTCGAGGCAAACAAAATCCTGGATCGCAGCGATGATGCGATCCCGATTGATGGGCTCTGCGTGCGGGTTGGTGCGATGCGCTGCCACTCGCAGGCATTGACCGTGAAGCTGAAAAAGAATGTACCGCTGGACGAGGTTCATGAGATGCTGGCCGCGGCGAACGACTGGGTCAAGGTTCTGCCAAATGATAAACAGATTTCCATGGATGCCCTGTCACCGGCTGCGGTTACCGGTTCACTCGATATTCCGCTAGGCAGATTGCGCAAACTTAACATGGGTGATGATTTCCTCGCCGCTTTCACAGTCGGTGACCAACTGTTATGGGGTGCCGCGGAGCCATTGCGGCGCATGCTTAATATTTTGCAGGAGCATTAGCGTGGAGCATATTATCGCGCTCTCTCACGCCAGCGGTATCGCGGCCGAGGCAATCCTGGAAAAACTTCCTGAATCCGGTATCACTCAGGATTCGCTGGTTTTACTCGACCATGATGCGAATGTTGGTAAACGCCTGCCATTTGCTGGTGGCTATCTGGGTCTGCAGGATCAGTACGAATTTGATCTTTCAAACTGTGCCCTGTTGTTGATGCCGGAAGCTGACGCCCAAATGGAGTCGCTTGCGCTGAGCCAGGGTTGCCTGCTGCTAAGCCACGCGCTGGCAAGCGACTCGCCGGCACTTTTTGTAGCTGAAGGCGGGCCGCAACCCGATTTGGCATATACGCAAACAAGTTTGCGGCTTGCCGGCGCTGAGCTTTCCAGCCTGTTGCCGGTATTGCTTGAGCTTAATCAGGTTGCGGCAATCGAACACATCAACATAACCTTGTTGCGCAGCGCAGAGTTTCACGGTAAGGCCGGGGTTGATGAACTGGCGTCACAAACCGTCAATTTATTGAATACCAGGGCCGTCGAACCAGGCGTCTATGCCCAACAAATTGCCTTCAATTTAATGCCGGAAACAGCTGACCCTTTTATCGAGACGGATATAAGGCGTTTTTTGGGAAATAATTCATATTCAGTTGCCGTGCAAAGCGTTAACGTACCGATATTCCATGGTCTTGCCGCAGCGGTGCAACTTCGTTTCGCATCAAATATCAGTCTTGAGGGATGTGAAAGCCGATTATCCGCGCTTGCCAACGTGGCTGTAAAAAAAGGACCTGTTAGCCCGATTTCGGATTGTAATCAATCGTTTAGCTGTGTTATAAGCCAACTCGAACAGGCCTCGAAACAACCCACAAACCTGCAATTCTGGATGATTACGGACCCCATGAGATATGGATTAGCGAATAATTACGTGAATGTTACAGACTTTTTGCTAAAATCTTTTTTGTAATCTATAGTTACATGTACTTGTGAAAGTGCTTTCTTTAAAGTAAATTCTCTGACTGCAATCATAGGTGCATGGAATTTGGGCACTTTATATAAGAAATAAGGTTGGGGAGCTGGGAGACTATAACGTGCGTAATCTGGGACTAATTGTAGCATTATGGTTGGCGGTTCTGCTGCCGACGAACAGTTTTGCCTTGGGTCTTGGCGAAATTGAAGTCAATTCCTTCCTTAACCAGCCACTTAATGCTGAGATCGAAGTCATATCGGCTCGTCCCGGCGAGATCGATGATTTACTGGTCAGCCTCGCTTCCCGCGAAGCATTTACCCGCGCCGGGCTGGCGCGTACACGTAACCTGTCTGAACTGAGATTCTCGGTCAAGAAAAACGAGGAAGGTGATCAGGCCGTTGTTCTTGTTACCACCAAGGGCTCTGTTAAAGAACCCTTTCTTAATTTTTTGATTGAAGCAGACTGGTCCAAGGGCCGGGTGCTGCGCGAATTTACGATATTTCTCGATCCACCCTTTTACGCGGACCAGCCCGCGGCGACTGGAATCAGCAGTCAACCAGTGGAGCAGCCGGTAATCGAGGAAGCCAGTGTCAGTGAGATCGTGGAACAATCCGGTGTAACCCCGATAGCTGAAAGTAGCGAACCCGCTGCAACAGAACCCGCTGAAACAATTGAGACAATATCGGAACCCATAGCGTTAGCGGAAGATACCGAACCAGAACCGGCCCAGCCAGAACCAGCCAGTGACGCCTACGCCGCTGCCGAAACCCAGAACATGATCGAAGGTGATGTTTCAGTCGCTAAGGGCGACACACTTTGGAGCATTGCCTCTGGTTACAAGGATCAGGATCACAGTATGGCACAGGTGATGCTGGCGTTTCAGCGTGCCAACCCTGGCGCCTTTACCGACGGTAACATAAATAACATGAAGGTCGGCGCTGTGCTGCGCGCGCCCAGTGCCGAAGAGCTCAACGCAATAGGACAACAGGAAGCCTATGCGGAAGTTCTGGTCCAGAACGGACTCTGGGATGAGTATGTAGCGCGTGTTACCGGGGTCTCGCCCGCGGTAGCCAGTGAAGATGGTGGCGCCGAAGTGGCAGCCCAGGAAGACGGCGCTGAAGCGGAAGGTGAATTAAGCCTGTTGCTCCCAGGTGAAGGTGAAACCGAATCAACCGGTATCGGTGATACTGGCGATGCCGATGCATTGCGCACCAGGCTCGCTATCGCCGAAGAAGAGCTGGACGCAGCGCGAATCGAAAATCAGGAACTCGAATCTCGAATCGCCGAACTCCAGGCCCGCCTGTCCAAGGTTGAAGAACTGCAGAAAATGGTTGAGATCGAAGACGATAGCCTCGCCCAGATGCAGGCGGAACAAAGCGAAACCGCCGAAGCCATGGAACAGGTTGAAGAACAGGCTGCGACTGAATCGGTGAGCGACGCTATCGAAGCCGATGAAGAGGCCCTGCTGGAAGAGTTGCTCGCGGGAGAAGCCGCTGCACAGGCCGAAGAGCAGGCTGCTGTCGAAGGTGGTGATGACGCGATGACTGACGCTGCCGCTGATGAAACAATGTCCGACGACACGATGGCTGATGAAGCGGTAACTGAAACCGCCAGTACTGACGGGATGATGACCGAAGAAGCCGAAGCCGAGACAACGGCCCCGTCTCCGGCACCGGTAATCGTGACCGAACCTGTAACTCGTGCACCCTCTATTTTCGACGGTATATTGCCGCCCGATGTTATTGATATGATCCCGTCTATGGGTGGCATCCTGAATGACCCCATTATTCTCGGCGCAGTCGGTGGCGTTATCATTCTGTTGCTGATACTGATAATTCTCAAGCGCAGGAAAAGTTCATCTGACGATGATACCGGCATCAGTGCCAGTAGCGATGAGGATTTATTCGCCAGTGATGAGGAGGAAGAGCTAACTCCGATTCATCTCGCTGATGGCGGTGTCGATGTTGTCGAACCTGATGAAACCGACATCAAGATTCCAACCGATGACGATGTTGCTCCAGCGCAAGCCGAGGCTGAGCCACAAGATGATCTTGCAGCCACCGCAATCATTTCAGCGGTCGATATGCCTGAGCCGGAAGCAGCAGCTCCAGCGTCGGCGACTGCCGAGCAGGATGATGTCCTCAACGAGGTAGATGTGTACCTCGCCTATGGACTCTATGATAACGCCGAAGATCTGCTGAATAGCAGCTTGACCGAGAACCCTGATCGCGCTGATTATCGCTCCAAGTTGCTGGATACCTATTTCGCGACCAAAAACGTCGACGCCTTCGCCAAGGAAGCCGATAAGCTCAAATCGATGGGAGACGCGGCCAGTGGCTACTGGGACCGTGTGCAGATTATGGGTTATGAACTGGCACCCGACAATCCGTTGTTCTCGGACGCTAAAGATAGTGGTCTTAGCGCCGCCGACCTCGAGATTACCAAGCCTCAGGAAGCCGATTTTGATCTTGGTGCATCGGAGGATGATGATACCAATTTCTCCACAACTGATTTTAATCTCGGTGAAGATGATACCGGCGGTGATTTTAGCGATACCTCGAATTTGGGCGAGGCGGGTGAAATAGCCGATACCCAGCAGATCCCCCAGCTTGACGAATTGCCCGAACTGGATGACGACGACACCGATTTTGGTGCCGAGGCCCTGCCAGAAGCTCTAGCCGAAGCCCAGGTCGATACAGCCCTGGATCTGCCGGATGAAGTCGGTGACGAACTCGAGTTTTCGATGGATGCCGAGCCTGGCAGCAGTGCTAGCGCAGAAGAGGAAGCGATCGTAACTGATGACGTCGATATGGATGACATCGCGATGGAATTCGATATCGCCGAGGAAGAGGCTGCTGCAGTAGACGATAAATCTGAAGTTGATTTTGGTGCCGAATTCGAAGAAGCTCTCGAAGAAGCCGGCGACCTGGAACTTGATGATTCCGAGGTAATCCCTTTCGAACCTGATTTAACCGATTCCACTGCGGCCGCCATGGAAATTGACGATGATGCCGTCGAGCTCAACCGGACTGCAGAAGATGAAACGGGTTTCACAGACACGGCAGTAGTTCCGCCGGGCTCAGATGATCAAGACGATGACAGCATCGATCTTGGCATGGAAGATACCGCCATGATAGATCTGGATGGCGACGACACCTCTCTCGCTACTGCAGAGCTGAACCTGGATACCGCCGAGTTGGCTATGGCAGCAGGCGATGGCGAGTTTGACGATGATGAAGATATTTCCATTATCGATTTTGGCGGCGAAGATTTTATCGAACCTACTGATGTCGTTGAATCGATTAATGCAGCGGACGACTCAATTTCCATGGATGTTGACATCGATGACGATGATGATGTCCAGACAGGTACTTTCGCGCCTGGCGATTTTGAAGAACCCACTGCAGCTGTCGATCCGGTTTCGGATATCGATGACATCGGCGACCTGATGTTGCCGGACGATGTCGATGAGGTTTCGACCAAACTTGATCTTGCGCGGGCTTTTATTGATATGGGTGATACCGAAGGTGCGCGAGGCAGCCTCGAAGAGGTCATATCCGAAGGCAATGACGAACAGAAAGCAGAAGCAAAATCTCTGCTCGAGCAAATCTGACAGAAAAACCAGCACACCACCTCAAACTGAAGTTCCTGAGCCCGCTGTGAAAACAGCGGGCTTTTATTTGTTTGCTATATTACCCGGGATCGGTATGGCTTAAAGTTTCCGTGTTTATATTTAAAATACGCCCTGTCCCTGTTTCACGATATTATTGACGATTACTCTTTTAGCCAGTTGAATGGCGGCATTTGAATGATGAAATACGCGATCGGTATCGAGTACTGTGGAGCGGCATATTGTGGCTGGCAGCGCCAGTCGCATTGTGAATCCGTGCAACAAAATCTTGAATCCGCGTTAGGATTTGTGGCTGATCACCCGATTGAACTGGTATGCGCCGGACGCACGGATAGCGGAGTGCACGCTATTGAGCAGGTCGCACATTTCGAAACCAGTGCCGAGCGCAGCGAGCGTGCCTGGGTGTTGGGTTCAAACTGTCGTTTGCCACGCGATATACGCCTGAAATGGGCAGTTCCCGTGGGTGATGATTTTCATGCGCGATTCAGCGCCAGAGCGCGGGCTTATCGATATATCATTCTTAATTCCTCGGTCCCCAGCGCCATTTTTCACGATCGCATGCAGTTGGGAGTTCCAGACTCTGGATCAGACAGCGATGCATGACTGCGCGCAAATATCTGCTGGGGGAACATGATTTCAGCAGTTTTCGTGCCGCGGGCTGCCAGGCCAAATCATCGAGTCGAAATGTTCATGAGATTTCGGTTACCCGGCTAGGGGAAATGATTTTTCTGGATATCAGGGCAAATGCCTTCCTGTATCACATGGTACGCAACATTGTCGGTAGCCTGGTGGCTGTAGGTAAGGGTGCAAAGGACACCAGCTGGTTCGCACGCGTTTTCAAGGCTTGCGATCGTAATCTTGCAGACAAAACCGCGGCGGCGGCAGGATTGTATTTCCTGCAAGCCAGTTATGACGAGCAATATAAGCTCCCCACCACGGTCAAAAAACCCGTATTATTCTGATATGAACTACCGCACCCGAGTCAAAATCTGTGGAATTACACGCGTACAGGATGCGCGCTTTGCCGCTAACAGGGGGGCCGATTCGATTGGCCTTGTATTCCATCAGCCTAGCGCGCGAGCGATTGAAATCGAGCAAGCGCTCGAGATACGCAGGGTACTGCCGCCATTTGTTACTGTGACGGCCCTGTTTCTGGACGAAAGCGAGGACTGGATCTCGCAAGTTGTCCACCAGTTACGACCCGATTGCCTGCAGTTCCACGGTAATGAGTCGCCCGAGTTTTGCGAGAGCTGGCTAACCCCTTATATAAAAGCTATTCCAATGGGGAGCATCGATGATCCTGACGCCTATGCGCAGACTTACAAGCTAGCGCAAGGGTTTCTTCTCGACAGCAACGTTGCTGGACGACTGGGCGGATCAGGTGATACATTTGACTGGTCTAAAATTCCGTCTTCATTCGAGTATCCACTGGTGCTGGCCGGTGGTATAAATTCATCGAATGTGGCCGCGGCGATCGCCAGGGTGCAGCCCTGGGGAGTCGATGTAAGTAGTGGTGTAGAAGTGTCCAGGGGTGTAAAAAGCACCGACCTGATTGATCAATTTTTTGACGAGGTTGAACGTGGCGACGAATGTAAGGTACGAAATGAGCCTGCAGGTTGAACTAATCGGGTGGAGCGCGGTATGAACTGGTTCGAGAATCTCTTACCTTCAAAGATTCGCACCTCGGGTGCCAACGATAAAAAGAATGTTCCCGAGGGGCTGTGGGCGAAATGTGACAATTGTGATGCAATCATTTATCGCGCTGAACTGGAACGTAACCAGGAAGTTTGTACCAAGTGTGATTACCACATGCGTATCGGTGCGCGGCGTCGACTGGAATCCTTTTTTGACGAGGATCACTACAATGAAATTGCGGCCGGGTTAGAAGCCGAGGATGTCCTCAGGTTTAAAGACGACAGGAAATACCGCGATCGCCTGCACCAGGCGCAAAAACAAACCGGTGAGAAAGACGCATTGATAGTGATGCGGGGTACCGTAAAGAATGTTGAAATGGTAGCGGTTGCCTTCGAATTCCGGTTTATGGGCGGATCGATGGGTTCGGTCGTGGGCGAAAAATTTGTGCGCGCGGTAAACACCTGTATCGAACATGGGTTACCGCTCATCTGTTTCACTGCCAGTGGCGGGGCGCGTATGCAGGAAGCGTTGTTTTCGCTGTTGCAAATGGCCAAGACCAGTGCTTCCCTGACCCGGCTTGCGAAACGGGGATTGCCCTATATCTGCGTGCTTACCGATCCAACCATGGGCGGAGTCTCTGCCAGTTTCGCCATGCTTGGCGACGTTCACATCGGTGAACCAGGTGCATTAATCGGTTTTGCCGGGCCACGGGTCATCGAGCAAACTGTGCGTGAAACGTTGCCTGAAGGTTTTCAGCGCAGCGAATTCCTGCTTGAACATGGTGCGCTGGATATGATTGTCGATCGGCGTCAGTTGCGCGACAAGATTAGTTCGCTGTGTACTATGCTGATGGGGCAAGCAGCCCCCTAGCATACCTCCTGATTTTGCAGATGCGTTTTGATACCCTCGATCAGTGGTTGGATTGGCAGATGGTTTTACATGATAAAGCCATCGAGCTGGGACTGGACCGAGTCAGTGAAGTGGGCGAACGCCTCGGGCTAGATAAAATAGCCGGCCGGGTGATAACTGTTGCCGGTACCAATGGTAAAGGCTCGAGTGTCGCTGCTTACGAAACCTGGTTGTCACAGGCGGGATTTTCGGTTGTCAGCTACACTTCGCCGCACCTTTTAACTTACAACGAACGTATCAAGCGTGACCTGAAACCGGTATCTGACGCTGAATTATGTGCTGCCTTCGAGGCGGTCGAAGCGGCGCGTCAGACTACGGCGCTGACATTCTTCGAATTTGGCACTTTGGCCGCTTTATTCCTGTTCCAGCAATGGCAACCGGATTACGCGATTCTGGAAGTCGGGCTCGGGGGGCGACTGGATGCGGTCAATATCATAGACGCCGATCTGGTACATTTAACCCCGATTGGACTGGATCATCAATCCTGGCTCGGAGACGACCGCGAGCAAATCGGTTTTGAGAAGGCAGGCGTTTTACGTGCCGGGATACCGGTTGTGCTGAATGATGCCAATCCCCCCCAATCGGTGATCGCGGAGATCGATCGACTCGACTGTAAGTGCCTGCAGTTGGGACGCGATTACCAGGTGACGCCACTCGATGATAACCAGTTTATCTGGCGCAATCAGGACATGGAAATACGGCTTGACAAGGTGTTACCTGGAGCGCATCAGGCACAAAATCTTGCCGGCGTAGTTGCGGGGCTGTCGCAATTGATGCCGCTGACTGAGTTTAGTCCGGATCAGCTGCGTGATTATTTCCATGGCATCTGTCTTGCGGGTCGCCTGCAACTGCTGCCATGCCGGCTTGCCTGTCAGTTGTACGTGGACGTGGGACATAATCAGGATGCTGCCAGGGTTCTGGCCACCAATCTCGATGTCATGAAGCAACCACGGGGACGAGTCGTGGTACTGCTTGGAATGCTTGCCGACAAGCAGCCGGATCTTTTTGTCGAGGGTTTAAAGCAGGTAGTCGATGACTGGTGGCTGCTGACCCTGAATTGTGATCGAGGCCTTGATGCTCAACAACTGGCATCCCGTATCGAATCACAGGTGAAGGCCGAAAAGCTTTTCGATAATGTTACCGATGCACTGGATCATGCGCTGTCATCTTTGAGTAATCAGGATATAATGCTCGTAACCGGCTCCTTCGTAACCGTCGAACTTCTACTCCGCGCATTATCCGATTCAGGCGAACAAAACTAGTATGGACCAAAACATTAAGAATCGTCTGGTGGGCATCATTGTGATTTTTGCCCTGGCGGTGATTTTCCTGCCCATGATTCTGGACGGTTCGGGGGTGGATAAACAAAAGCTGGAGGTGGTTATACCCCCGCAGCCGATTGTTAGTGCCAACCCCGAGTTCGAAGCGAAAATTATTCAGCTAAACAAGCAGGCCGAAGCGGTGCCTGATCTCGAGACTCGCTTTGTCGATGAAAATACCGCTGAAAATACCATCGTACGCGAAACTACCACTAATGCCCCTGCGGCATCCGAAACCACAGCCACATCTGCGGCTGACGCCAAACCACTGCAAACAGAAACTGATATCGAATCAACCGCCAGGAGTGGTGGCGACAGTTGGGTATTACAGGTAGGTAGTTTTAAGGATCGAGGCAAGGCGTTGGCACAGCGGGACAAAATACGTAAATCCAATATCGCAGCTGTTTTTATCGAGCAATTCAATTCCGATAGCGATGCCAGTTTCCGTGTCCGGCTCGGGCCATTTATCAATCGCGAGCAAACCAGGGTGGCGCAGAACAAGATAAAAGCCAAGCATGACATCGATGGCATAATCATGAAGTATGAAAGATAATTGCCGATCCATGTTGTGGGTTGAGACTTTGCTAGTAAGCAACTGCGACTATTGCTGTTACACTTCCATGTTGGCTTAGACGAGGGCTGCCATAACCATGAGTTGGTTTGATCTCCTTATTCTTGGAATTATCGCATTATCAGCGCTAATCAGCCTGATTCGCGGCTTCGTCAAGGAATCGATTTCGCTGATATCCTGGATAATCGCCGGTGTTCTTGCGTTCCGCTATTTTTCGCCGATGTCTGAATTGCTTGAACCATACATATCTGCACCGACTATTCGCAGCATCACCGCTTTTGCTATTTTGTTTGTCAGCACTTTGCTGGTCGGGGCCATCATAAATTTCATCTTGAGTCAGCTGGTTTCAAAAACCGGCCTCAGCGGCACCGACAAGGCCCTGGGTGTAGTATTTGGCGGGGCCCGCGGCGTGCTGATAGTTACCCTGTTAGTGTTGCTCGCAAGTCTCACTCCGATGCCCGATACACAGTGGTGGCAGGACTCGGCGATGGTTGGTTTTTTTCAGCAATTGGGTGAATGGGTCAAAGGTATTATCCCCGCTGATGCAGTGGATAAATTCGGTTTCTGATCAGGTAACGCTGCTCTAGGTAATTATATATGTGCGGAATAGTTGGAATAGTCGGTCAGCGGGAAGTTGCGCAGGTGATATACGATGCGTTGCTGGTGTTGCAGCATCGTGGTCAGGATTCTGCGGGCATTGTGGTCTGTGACGAGAACAAGCTGAATCTGCGCAAGGACAATGGGCAGGTCAGCGATGTGTTCCATACCCGTCATATGCGGGAGTTAACCGGAACCATGGGAATCGGGCATGTGCGTTATCCGACTGCGGGTTGTTCATCATCAGCCGAAGCACAGCCATTTTACGTCAACTCGCCCTATGGTATTACCCTGGCGCATAACGGTAACCTGACCAATGTCGAAAGGCTGAAGTCGGAGCTTTACCAGTCTGACCTGCGCCATATTAATACCGAGTCTGATTCGGAAGTGCTGCTAAACGTGTTTGCGCACGAATTGCAAAACTGCGGCAGCCTGAACCTCACGGCTGATGAAATCTTCACTGCGATCACTGAAACTCATAAACGTACCGAAGGTGCGTATGCAGTGGTTGCAATGCTGACTGGTAAGGGCATTGTCGGGTTTCGTGATCCGCATGGAATTCGACCCATGGTCTACGGTAAGCGTGAAACCAGTGAAGGCATTGAATATATGATCGCGTCGGAAAGCGTCGCCCTGCAGACCTCCGGATTCGAATTGATCGCAGACTTGCAACCCGGTGAAGCGGTGTATATTGATGTTGCGGGAGAAATCCATCAGCGCCAATGTGCCGCGGCAGCCGAACTCAATCCCTGTATTTTCGAGTATGTTTACCTCGCGCGACCTGATTCAATCATCGATGATATTTATGTATACAAGGCCCGCTTGCGCATGGGCACAAAACTGGCGCGTAAAATTTTGAAGCAGATGCCAAAACATGACATCGACGTCGTTATTCCCATTCCTGACACCAGTCGACCGTCCGCCATCGAACTTGCTTTCCATCTGGGCGTCAAGTTTCGGGAAGGTTTTATCAAGAATCGATATATCGGCCGAACTTTTATCATGCCAGGTCAGCAAATGCGGAAAAAGTCGGTACGCCGTAAACTCAACCCGATTGATATCGAGTTCAAGGGCAAGAATGTGCTGTTAGTGGATGACTCGATAGTGCGCGGAACAACATCGAAGCAAATTATCCAGATGGCGCGTGAAGCTGGTGCGAAAAAGGTTTACATCGCATCTGCGGCGCCACCGGTGCGCTATCCCAACGTATATGGTATCGATATGCCCGCCGCTGAAGAACTGGTCGCTTTTGATCGTAGTGAGGACGAAATCGCGAAATTCATTGGCGCGGACTGGTTGATTTACCAGGATCTCGATGATTTGATAGATGCGGTACAAAAAGGCAATCGCAAGGTAAAGAAGTTTGATTGTTCCTGTTTCGATGGTAAATATGTAACGAAAACGGTAGGGGATGATTATCTTTATAAAATCAGTGCATTGCGCAACGATTCGGCTAAGGATAAAGGCGAAGAGCAACTTAATGTAGTCGGCATGGACTTGCACAATAACGTCTGATGCTCTGGCAGGATCTAAATCGTGAAGTTGCCACCAAACTGGGCGGAAATCATGCCCTGGGAGAACAACGTCCATTCATATTTATCGATTCCCGCGAGCAGCAATTGCACTGTATCGATATTGAGCCAGAAAATAGCCGCAGCTATCCTGTGTCGACTGCAGAAAACGGGATTGGCAATCGCCTGGATTCTCACAAGACGCCCTTTGGAATACACCAAATTCGGCAAAAGGTAGGTGGTGGGCAGCCAATTGGCGCAGTATTTGAAGCGCGCCAACCAACGGGAAGAATTGCCAGCGACCTCGATAACCGCGAGCAAGATGAAATAACATCGCGCATACTATGGCTCGACGGACTTGAGGACGGTGTTAACCGGGGAGGGGTGTACGACACCTATTCCCGCTATATTTACATCCATGGAACCTCGGACGAAAAGCGTATTGGTGAACCGGTTTCGGGTGGTTGTATCCGCATGAGGAACGCCGATATCATCGAATTGTTTGACCAGGTTCTGCTCAATGATCTGGTTGTTGTAAGATAAGTGGTAGCGGTTTTTCCAGCGCTGCAGTTTATTCGCCGTTGCCTGCTGCTTAGCCGAAGCTTCTAACGAAATCTCGAATGTCCATCAGCACCCGGATTCACGTCTCTTGACAACCAGGAATCATCATCATAAGGTGCTGCTGCGGCGCTAATTTGTTACTCGGCTTGCAGGCGCCTACGAATCGCAAAACGATTCTGAAAATAAATTTGCTAAAGAGGGTGGTCCCGAATCCTTTCCGTACCTGACCCCTCCCGAGTTTTTCGCTTTTGGAGAAACTCCGTGATAGATAATAATTTTGGTTTTGACACGCTCGCCATAAGAAGCGGTCATCGGCGTACTGCTGAGCTGGAGCATAGCGAAGCGATATTTGCGACCTCGAGTTTTGTATTTGAGAATGCGGCCCAGGCTGCCGCACGCTTCGCCGGGGATGAGCCCGGGAACATATACTCGCGTTTCACCAACCCCACGACGCAGGCTTTCGAGACACGTCTGGCTGCGATGGAAGGAGGGCAGGCCTGTGTTGCCACCGCATCGGGAATGGCGGCAATCATGAGCCTTTGCGTGGCCGTGCTGCAAGCGGGAGATCATATCGTCAGTTCGCGCTCGGTTTTTGGCACTACCACCACCCTGTTTGACAAGTATTTACCGCGCCTGGGTATCGAAACCAGCTTTGTCAATCTGGTAGATCTTGAGGACTGGAAGCGATCGATTCGTAGTAATACCCGATTTCTATTTCTGGAGACGCCATCGAATCCGTTGATGGAGATTGCCGATATCAGGGCGCTGGCAGATTTGGCGCATGAAAACAAATGCCTGTTGGTGGTTGATAATTGTTTTTGTACCCCTGCATTGCAACGACCGCTTGAGCTCGGCGCCGATTTGATCGTGCATTCGGCGACCAAGTATCTGGATGGGCAGGGTCGTATCGTCGGCGGTGCCGTGGTCGGTCCCAAACCATTGGTCAATGAAGATATTTTTGCGGTGCTTCGTACTACCGGTCCGACTATGAGTCCATTCAATGCATGGGTCGCGCTGAAAGGGCTGGAAACATTGAGTTTACGTATGAATGCCCATTCGCAGCAGGCACTGCAATTAGCCAGGATGCTGCAACAGCACCCCGCGGTGGAACGGGTATACCATCCAGGACTGGAGTCACATCCCCAGCATGAGCTCGCCAAATCACAGCAGAGCGGTTTCGGCGGTGTGGTCTCATTTGTGGTCAAGGGTGGACGTGAAAACGCCTGGCGCGTAATAGATGCCACCGAGATGGTCTCGATAACCGCCAACCTGGGTGATGTCAAAACCACGATAACCCATCCCGCAACCACTACCCATGGGCGGGTAAGTGACGAGATCAAGGCCAGCACGGGCATCGGCGAGGGATTGATTCGGGTCGCAGTCGGGCTGGAAAATATCGATGATATTGTTGCCGATATATCCCGAGGCCTGGATGCCTGAGCTTTATCAACAGGTCGAGGCTGCAATTCTGACCTCGGATGCAGGCCGCAAGTGCGCATTGACGACGCAGCTACATCATGCCTGGGAACAGGGCTTGCTAAGTCGCAAGGCGCAATCAGTCATTCTACCGTTTGATGACCCAGGGCGTCCGCAGGAACCCGAACTGGTCGACCCCAGAAAACTGGAACGCCGCAGCGTGGCGACCGAATTGGGGCGAGTACGATTGTTACATGCTTTTGCGCATATCGAGTTTAACGCGATCAATATCGCTCTCGACGCGGCATATCGTTTTCGCGGGATGCCGCAGCAGTTTGTCAGCGACTGGTTACTGGTAGCGAGCGAGGAGGCCAGGCACTTCCGGCTACTTGACGAGGAACTCGGGCGGCGTGGGAGTTACTACGGTGCCCATCGTGCTCACCGAGGGCTGTGGGATATGGTTTGTCAAACCCGCGACAATGTATTGCATCGCATGGCTCTGGTGCCGCGTGTCATGGAGGCGCGTGGCCTGGACGTCACGCCCGGAATGATTGCAAAGTTTGAACAGAATGACGATCAGGCTGCGGTCGAAATTCTGAAAATCATATATCGCGATGAAGTAGGCCATGTGCGCATTGGGAACCATTGGTATCACCATCTGTGCGAACAACAGGGGCTTGATGCAGGCGAAACTTTTCGTGAACTGATCGAACGCTACATGGGAGGTAAACTGCGCGGCCCGTTTAACTGGCCGGCACGCCTCGAAGCCGGGTTCCAGGCTGCCGAACTTACTGCGCTGGAACAGGGTTAATCAATTCTCGGGTCGTGTAATTCGAATCCCTGTTCAGGCTTCCAGCTCAGGTAGCTTGGCTCCTGGTCCCAGTCGCCGAGAACAATCCTGGATAATTTCGCATCATAGGTATGTACTGCGGGACGGTGGGTATGTCCGTGGATAATAGTACTCGCCTCGTTATCACGGAAGCAATTTTGTACCGCGGCTGAATTGACGTCCATTATCTGCATGGATTTCTGTGCCATCGCATCGACACTATAGCTGCGCATCTGGGCAGCAATTTGCCGGCGTTCCTCAAGGGGCTTGGCGAGGAAGGTCGATTGCCACTCTGGTACACGTACCATCGAACGAAAAGCCTGGTAATCATGGTCGTCGGTACAAAGAATGTCGCCGTGAACCAGTACTACCCGGGTTTTATCAAGCAGCAGTAAATGTGGTTCGTCGAGCAGGGTTATGTTGTTCGAGTCAGCGAAGGCTTCACCGAGCAGGAAATCCCGGTTTCCAGCCATGAAAAATACATCTGTGTTTTGCCCGAGCTGCCGC
>CAWCBX010000201.1:0-7322 GCA_963793595.1 uncultured Gammaproteobacteria bacterium
CGGCAAAGTTATCTCGAAACCCAGTTGCGGGGGCGCAAAGGGCCGGTTATCGTATCGCGACTGATTACATACGCGCCTATGCTGAACAGATTCGTGAGTTTGTGCGATCCGATTTGTTAGTCTCGGTACTGATGGCTTCGGTCGTAGCGATACTCGTGAAAACCTGCGTATCTTCTTCGAAGTTAATCGTTTTTACGTCGTGGTCGCCGCGTTCAAGGCCTTGAGCGATGACGGTGAGATCGAGAGTAAGGTAGTACAGCAGGCAATCAAGAAGTATGGTATCGATCCCGAAAAGCCTGAGCCAACTACGGTTTAGGCGGGCGAGCAGGAGCATCAAAGTGGCAGAAAATAAAACTATAACGCTTCCTGACGTTGGTGACTTTCAGGATATAGAAATTATCGAAATACTCGTTGCGACAGGCGATGTGGTCGAGGCCGAGCAATCGATCGTCGTGCTTGAATCGGACAAGGCGACGATGGAAATCCCCAGTCCTTTTGCAGGCACTATTGAAACGATAATCGCCAAGGTCGGTGATCGACTGAATGAGGGCGATCAAATCGCTACCCTCAGCACCAGTGACACTGCGCAAGCAACCGCTGACACCAGTCCTGCTGAGACGACTGAAGCCGAGACCGCGACAGTCGAAGACGAGCCGGTAACGGAATCGTCAGCCGAGGTGGTAGCGGCTGTTGTAGGGGAAGCTGATGCCGATGAGCACAGAGGCAACGTCATGCCGGGGAAAAAGCTGAAACCGCACCCTGGTGCTGAAGCAAGCATAGCAGCGAATAACAGTAGTAAAACCATTCATGCCAGTCCCTCGATTCGCAGGTATGCGCGGGAGCTTGGGGTTAACCTGGAGCAGGTTATTGGTAGCGGGCCCAAGGGTCGACTTGTCAAGGCTGATGTCAAGGCCTTCATTAAATCGGCCATGTCTGGCGGGGTCAATAGCGGTGGCAGCGGTATCAGCGTCAGCAGCCTGCCAGAAATCGATCATTCGAAGTTCGGTGCAATTGAGACAGTTGCATTGAGTCGAATCCAGAAAATATCGGGAGCGCACCTGCATCGTAGCTGGGTCACGGTACCTCATGTCACGCAGTTCGACGATGCCGACATCACCGAGCTCGAAGCCTTTCGCAAGTCTCTCGCCAAAGAGGCTGAAAAGAGGGCAGTACGGTTGACGCCCCTGATATTTTTAATGAAGGCGGTGGTGAGTGCCCTGCGTGAGTTTCCGAACTTCAATGCCTCGCTCGATGCGAGTGGTGAAAACCTGATCATGAAAAAGTATTTTCATGTCGGCATTGCCGTTGATACGCCTAACGGACTGGTGGTCCCGGTGGTGCGAGACGTCGATCAAAAGGGGCTCTTCGATCTTGCCGCAGAACTGGGTGAACTCTCGGTTCGAGCGCGAGACGGCAAGCTTTCGCCATCCGATATGCAGGGTGGCTGTTTCACTATTTCGAGCCTTGGTGGTATTGGTGGAACCTATTTTACGCCGATCGTAAATGCTCCCGAGGTCGCCATTCTGGGTGTTTCGCGGTCAAAAATGCAGCCGGTTTATATCGATGGTGAGTTCGTGCCACGGCTCATACTTCCGCTAGGTTTGTCGTATGATCATCGTGTAATCGACGGCGCCCAGGCTGCACGTTTTACCAATTTCCTAAGCCAGGTAATATCTGATATCAGAAGGGTACTTTTATAATCATGAGCGAAAAAGATCTGTTACTGCCGGACATAGGTGATTTTGACAATGTTGAAGTCATCGAAATTCATGTTGCCGTGGGTGACTCGATAAAAGTCGAGGACCCATTGTTAACCCTGGAGTCGGATAAGGCGACGATGGATATACCGTCTCCTTTCGCCGGAACCATAAAACAGCTGAGCGTTGCGGTTGGAGATAAAATCGCCGAGGGCAGCAAACTCGGAAGCCTGGAAACCGCGGCCGCTGAATCAGCCGTTGCGCCTGCGAAACCCACCCCCACGCCCGCCGCCAAAACGGGGCAAAAAGAATCTGCGGCGCCTGCGAGTAGCACCGATCTGAATACCGAGGTTGTGGTTCTGGGCGCCGGACCCGGAGGCTACACTGCCGCTTTTCGAGCTGCCGATCTGGGCAAGAAAGTTGTTCTTATCGAGCGTTATCCGTCCCTCGGCGGAGTATGTCTGAATGTCGGTTGTATTCCCTCGAAGGCTCTGTTGCATACCGCGCAAATTATCAACGAAGCCGAGCATATGAAGGCCAATGGTGTCGATTTTGGCAAACCCAAAGTCGATCTCGAGGGAATCAATAAATTCAAGGACAAGGTTGTAGGCAAACTCACGGGCGGTCTTGCGAGTCTCGCGAAGCAACGCAAGGTTACGGTAGTGCATGGTGTCGCGGAGTTTATTGACCAGAACAATATGCTGGTTGAGAACAATGGTGAAGCGACGCGGGTAAAGTTCGAACATTGTATTATCGCTGCCGGTTCGCAAGCGACCGAAATTCCGCCGTTTCCAAACGAAGATGCGCGCCTGATGGACTCCACCGACGCACTGGAATTAAAAGATGTTCCGAAGAAACTACTGATTGTCGGCGGTGGCATTATCGGGCTTGAAATGGCAACCGTTTATGACGCACTCGGCTCCGAAATCACGGTAGTTGAATTCCTCGATAGCCTGATCCCCGGATGCGATAAAGATCTGGTGCGTGGCTTGACCAAGGTGATTTCCAAACGCTACAAGGCCATTCATCTGAAAACCAGGGTTGCCGCAATCAAGGCACAGAAAAACGGGCTGAAGGTGACTTTTGAAGGCGACAAGGCCCCGTCGCCGACCCTGTTCGACAAAGTCCTGGTTGCCGTCGGACGACGCCCTAACGGGCACAAGATTGGTGCTGAGAAAGCTGGCGTTAATGTCGATGAGGCTGGCTTCATCGCGGTTGACAGGCAGATGCGGACCAACGTCCCTAATATCTTCGCGATCGGTGATATTGTGGGGAATCCGATGTTAGCGCATAAGGCGACGCATGAAGGCAAGGTGGCGGCCGAGGTGATCGTCGGTATGAAGTCTTATTTCGAACCGCTGACGATTCCGTCGGTAGCCTATACAGATCCCGAAGTCGCCTGGATGGGCTTGAGCGAAACTGAAGCCAAGGCACAGGGTATCGAGTATGAAAAGGGAGCCTTCCCATGGGCGGCAAGCGGGCGGGCGCTGGGTGTCGATCGCGACGAGGGACTGACCAAGGTGTTGTTCGACAAGGAGAGCAAGCGAATTCTGGGCGCGGGAATCGTGGGACCCAACGCCGGTGAATTGATTGCCGAAGCGGTCCTCGCACTCGAAATGGGTGCGGACGCGGAAGATATCGGCTTGACTATTCATCCACATCCAACTTTATCCGAAACATTTAATTTCGCGGCAGAAATGGCCGAAGGCACCATTACCGACCTTTATATTCCGCGCAAGAAGTAACGCGACCCAACTGGCTGTCGTTCGCAGGGACCGTATGTCGGAATTGCACTTCTCAACATCGGGTAGCGGGAAGCCGCTGGTTATCCTGCACGGCCTGTTTGGCTCGGGCAAGAACTGGCAGTCGCAGGCGCGTCGGTTGGCAGACCATTCTCAGGTTTTCACGGTCGATCTGCGCAATCACGGTGAATCATTCCATGCCGACGAAATGAACTATGCGGTCATGGCAGAAGATGTCGCACAGCTGCTATATCGATTGGAGCTAAGTGATTGCGATATCCTGGGACATAGCATGGGGGGCAAGGTTGCGATGATGCTGGCCCTGCAAAATCCCGCTCTTGTGTCGCGCATGATTGTTGCCGACATCGCGCCGGTTGCATACTTTCATCACTATGACGACCTGATCAATCCGATCCTGGCACTACCGCTGCAAACGATTGAATCTCGCGCTCAGGCCGAACAGCTATTGCGGCAGAATATTCCAGAAGACCAGCTGCGCGCTTTCCTATTACAAAACCTGGTGCGCGATCCAGCGGGTTGGCGCTGGCGAGTTAACTGGGAGGTAATCCAGCGCGATATGGAGTGGCTTACCGGCTTCGGCGACTTGCCGCAGGACTGGCTTATCGAATTACCGAGTCTGTTCATCCGTGGAGAAAAATCTGACTATATCGGCGCAGCCGAAGTAGAAGTCATCAAGCATCGGTTTAGCAACTGCAGGATCGAGACTATTGCAGCAGCGGGACACTGGTTGCATGCCGAAAAACCGGAAGCGTTTAACCGACTGGTAGTTGATTTTTTGCAAGCCGGTTAGCACTCAAGATTTACCGGTACAGGCCGATAAACCGGTAAGTTTGTCGAACCTGCCGGTAAAAGATGTCAGTTAGCAGCCGTTTTTTATTTATTCTTCTTCTCAGTTTTTGCGCGACCGGGCAGGCGCTCGAACGTCGCTATCTGGCGTCTATTGATAATTCACAATGGAAGTTGACCGAAAATAGTACAATCCTGTGTCGAATGGAACATCAGATTCCCCGCTTTGGCGTGGCTGTTTTTACCCAGGAATCCGGCCGGGGTCTGCGGCTTGAACTCGTTACCCGACACAAGTTTAAACAGGGTATCAATGTCGAATTGCGTTCGGAAACTACCAGCTGGAATGCCAGAAAAACCCGTGCGGTATTGTCCCGCTTCGAAACTAGCGGACGTAAAAACCTGTTCAAGATTCCATCGACGGTAGCGGAGCAGGTTTTTTATGAACTACGCGATGGTTATCAGCCCGGATTTCTTTTTTATGAGGACCATCCACTGATCGCGTCACTTTCGAACGTTAGATTCGGTGAAGTTGAAGCGAAATTTGCGCAATGTGTAGAGCAGTTGTATAACGATAACTTCAATGATGTACGTGTCAGTGCGATACATTTCGCGCCGGACGATGAATTTGCCAGTATTAAAGAAGAGCAATCTGCTTTCAATCGTATGCTGGATTATATGCAGGTTGATGATTCTATCTCTGAAATCGTCGTCACCGGCCATGCCGACCACACGGGTCCTGCCTGTTACAACGAGGGGCTATCCGAGCGACGTGCCTGGTATGTTTACGATCTGTTGATTGCACGCGGTATCGATTCCAGGCTGCTGCGGGTCGACCATCTGGGCGAGCAGAAAGCAGCTAGTAAGAACACCAAGAAAAGCTCTCTGGCAGCTAACCGACGCGTGACTGTCGAATTGCGTCGCTAGCAGTCACGCCGAATATCAGCGTTCTTATCGATCTCGGTTCAGGCGCGAAAACTTTGAATTCCAGTAAACTTCACCACTGCCTTCGCTATGCGCCTGAGCCCTGCCCAGAATAAAAAGCAGGTCTGATAGTCGGTTGATATAACGGCAGGTAACCGGATTTAATTCCTCGGCGGCATTCAATGTCACCAGCGCGCGTTCGACGCGTCGACATACGGTCCGTGCGAGCTGCAAACAGGCAACAGTCTGACTGCCCCCGGGCAGGATGAATTCCTTCAACCTGGGGAGGTCGGCATTCATTTCCGCAGCACTTTTTTCGAGACCTTCGACATATTCCTCGGCAATAAGATGCTTGCCTGGTTGGCACAGCTCGGCACCGATGTCGAACAGGTCATGCTGGACCGCGAATAGTAATTGTTGTGTTGGGCCATCTTCAAGCAGACTTAATGCAACGCCGATACTGGCATTAAGCTCGTCAACTTCGCCAAGGCAATTTACACGGGCATCATTCTTGGCGCGCCGACTGCCGTCGGCCATGCCGGTGGTGCCGAGGTCACCGGTACGGGTTACTATTTCGGAAAGTCGGTTACCCATAGCTATTTCACCAATGTGTAGGAGATTTCTGCATACGCCGTTCTGCCCATGGTATTAAAGCCGGCGGCGGTCTCGTAATCCTTATCGAACAGGTTTTCGATCTTAGCAGACAGACTGAAGGATGGGGTAAAATCATAACGCGTAAAAATGTTTGCGATTTCGTAGCTTTCCAGAACGATTGAATCGAAACTGGAATTATCGCGTTTTCCTACTTTGAGGACGTTGCCACCCACCTGCCAGCGGTCCTGATTATAGGTGAGTTGTGCATTAACGCGGCTCTTGGCGCGCCGTGACAGCGTTTCGTTCAGTTCCGTATTTTCAGGATCCTGCGCCAGTATCGAGACTGCGTACTGCCAGCGTTCCCGCTGCCCCTGCAGATTCATTTCGACACCCGTAATTTTTGCTTTCTCTATATTTTCCAAGCGCGTGAATGTAGCGTCAGGTTCGATCAGATCCCTTATTCTATTTTCGAAATATGTTATCGATAAGATACTGTTTTCAGTCGGCCGGTGTTCGATGCCGAATTCGATTGTTGTGGATTTTTCCGGGTCGAGGTCCGGATTACCGATAGATCCAAAACGATCAGTAGTGTCGGGCGCCCGAAAAGCTTCGCCTGCACCGATATACAGGTTTGTACCTGCTGATACCCAATAGCGGTAGTCGATGTTCCAGGTAGTCTGGTTGCCGAAATCCTCGTGATCCGTCTCCCGCAGTACAACATCGTAACTACTGTTTTCCGTCTGGTTTTGCACCATCACATAGGCCGCATTGGTATCGGTGTCTTCGTCGATTCGGGTGCCAAATGAGCGGGCATTGACTGTTTCTTCGGACCTCAGAATCCCGAGAGAGTAGATCAAGTTACCATCAGTCAGGTAATCCATTTTCCATTCGATTTCATCACGATCGGTATCGGCAAAATCAAACTCCGCGAGAAAATTCTCCTGGTTTTGATCGATATCATCGGTGATTGAGCTGATACGCAGATGGCTGCTTAGGTTGCCATTCAACGCGTAATCCCAGACCGCCGAGCCAACGCTGTTTTTAAAGTCCTGGTCGAGATCTCCAAATGAGTAATACTCGGTATTGCCCTGCGCCTCCCAGTAACTGAAGCGAAAGTCCGATCTACCCGCCTGGAAATCAAAAAATGCGTTGATGGTTTGATTGTCAAACCCACTGTCTTCGTTGGAATCGTCAGTTATCTGGATTCCGTCGGTATCGAATTGTTCCACGGTAAGACCTGCCGATATCGTCTCGTTCCCGTACAGGGCGGATGCACCGGTTTTGGTAGTGTTGTCTTCACCGACTCCAGCAACGACATTTAGCCGTGCGCCATCGATTTTTTTTCGGGTAATGATGTTGATGACGCCGCCAATTGCATCCGAACCGTAGAGACTCGAACGGGGTCCCTTGACTATTTCAATGCGTTCAATGATGTCGGGTGAAATGTTTTGCAGGGCTGCCAGCCCGATTGTTCCCGGGTTCATCTTGACGCCGTCGATTAACACCAGGGTATGATTACTCTCCGCACCGCGAATAAAAATCGAGGTGGTCTTGCCATAGG
>CAWCBX010000202.1:0-4891 GCA_963793595.1 uncultured Gammaproteobacteria bacterium
ATTTCGGCGAAGTGGCAGGCGACCAGGCGCTCAAACTTTGTTTCCAGCGGTGCTGCGGTGCTGCTACAGATATCCTGCATGAAACGGCAGCGGGTATGGAATGGGCATCCCGGTGGTGGATTGAGCGGGGAGGGTATCTCTCCGCTCAGTTTGACGCGTTCGCGACGTAATTTGGGGTCTACCGCGGGGGTAGCCCCTAGTAGTGCCTGGGTATAGGGGTGAGCTGGATTGGCGAAAATGGTTTTCGCTTCGCCCTGTTCAACCACGTTGCCGAGGTACATGACCATGATCTGGTCGGCGATACGGCGCACAACACTGAGATCATGTGAAATGAACACCAGTGCGAGGTTCATTTCTTCCTGCAAGTCCATCAGGATATTGAGCACCTGCGCCTGAATCGATATATCCAGTGCCGATACCGGTTCATCTGCGATCAGCACCTTCGGCTTCAGCATCAGGGCGCGTGCGATGGCGATACGCTGGCGTTGGCCACCGGAAAACATATGCGGGTAACGATCATAATGCTCGGGCCGCAAACCAACTTTATCCAGCATGGCTTCGGCCAGTCGGCGCCGCTCCACAGCGGGAATGTTTTGATTGATAATGACCGGTTCTTCGAGAATCACGCCCACCTTTTTGCGCGGGTTGAGTGAGCCGTACGGGTTTTGAAAAATGATCTGCACATCCTGGCGCAGTCGCGGGATTTCAGCCCCGCCGTGCGCGTGGGGGTCTGCGCCACTGATAAAAATATTACCCTCGGTCGGTTTCTCGATCATCGTGGCGAGCCTCGCCAGCGTGGATTTGCCGCAACCGGACTCGCCGACGATTGCCAGGGTTTTCCCTGACTCCAGCGAAAAGCTCGCACCGTCAACTGCCTTGAGAATGGTTGGTTTGGCAAAAAAACCTTCGCCCTTGACCTCGTAGTAACGTTTGAGATCACGCCCTTCAATTGCCGCGGTCATGTCGCCTGGCCCTCGAGATCAACCGGGTGAAAACAGCGCAAGGTAGTGTCGCCGATGTTATCCAGTGGTGGCACGCTTGCCCTGCAGTCATCCTGTACATATTTGCAGCGTGGGGAAAACAGGCAACCGTCCGGCCGGTCACCGGCACCGGGCACGATGCCTTCGATGGTCGGTAGCCGATCCAGATCCAGCGATCGTTCCGGCAAGGCATCGAGCAGAGCGTGAGTGTAAGGGTGATGCGGTGTCGCAAACAGGCCTGCCACCTCCTGCTGTTCTACCTGTTGACCGGCATACATGACGACGACCTGCTTGGCGGTTTCAGCGACCACGCCCATGTCGTGCGTGATCAGCACCAGCGCCATGCCTTTCTCATTTTGCAGGTTAACCAGCAGGTCGATAATCTGTGCCTGGATGGTGACGTCCAGTGCGGTAGTGGGCTCGTCCGCAATGAGCAATTTCGGGTTACAGGCGATGGCCATGGCGATCATGACGCGCTGGCTCATACCTCCCGACAATTGATGCGGGAAAGCTTTCAGGCGTTCTTCGGGGGCCGGTATGCCGACCAGTTCAAGCAGTTCGATGGCGCGTTTTTTACGCGCTTTGCGATCGAGGCCAAGATGCTCCTGCAGGGTTTCACCGATTTGAAAGCCGACCGTGAAGCATGGGTTCAGGCTACTCATGGGTTCCTGAAAAATCATCGATATGTCCTGGCCGATTATTTTTCGCCGTTCTTTACTGGAAATGGTCAGCAGGTCGCGTCCCTCGAATTCCATCTTGTCGGCGGTCACGTTTGCGGTCCAGGGTAACAGCCCCATCACTGCTAACATCGAAACCGACTTGCCCGAACCGGATTCGCCGACAATCGACAGGATGTCGTTTTCGCCGATGCTCAGATCGACGCCATCGACTGCGCGGAAGGTGCCTTTGACGGTTTCGAATTCGACCGAGAGATTACGGATTTCGAGCAGGCTCATGATCTTTTCATCTTCGGGTCGAGGGCGTCGCGCAAGCCGTCGCCCATCAGGTTTATGGCAAGCACGGCGAGCAGGATGGCCAGCCCCGGGAAGGTGACTGTCCACGGTGCCGATAACATCAGATCACGGTTTTCCGCGATCAGCGTGCCCCATTCCGGTGCCGGTGGCTGCGCGCCCATGCCGAGAAAGCCGAGTGCGGCGGTATCCAGAATTGCAGTAGAGAAACTAAGTGTCCCCTGCACGATCAGTGGCGCCATACAGTTAGGCAGTATGGTGATAAACATAATACGAAACCTGCCCGCGCCGGCCACCTTGCTGGCGATCACATATTCCTTGGAGCTTTCGGTTATGTATGACGAGCGGGTCAGACGCACGAAATGGGGCAGGTAGGTGATCGATATCGCGATCATCGCGTTGAGCAGGCCGGGTCCCAGAATAGCGACCAGCACCAGGGCCATGAGCAGTCCCGGTACCGACATGATAGTGTCCATGACGCGCATGATGGCGGTATCGACCCAGCCGCGGAAAAATCCCGCTACCAGTCCGAATACGATGCCGATGCTCAAGCATAAGATTACCACGATGCCGCCAGCGACCAGGGATAACCGGGTGCCGTGGATTATGCGCGATAACATGTCACGCCCGGCATAGTCGGTGCCGAAGATAAAGTTACACTTGTCTTCACCCCAGGCCGGTGCGTGTTCGAGGCATTCGCGATACTGAATTGTGGGATCGTGGGGCGCGATAAAATCCGCGAAAATGGCCATCAAAATAATGCCAACCAGGAAGGCCAGGCCGACTACGGCCGATTTGCTTTCGGAAAAATAGTACCAGAATTCTGCCAGGTTCTGTCGCAGCATGCTTTTGCGCGGGGCGTCGACTGCCGGGTCCATCGTACCGTTACTCATGAGCTGGTATGCATGATGCGTGGATTGATCAATCCGTACAACAGGTCGACCACGAGGTTGACCGACATGATAATCATCGCGATCAATACCAGGCCCCCCTGGACGGCATAATAATCACGGCTGAACACCGAAAATATGATCCATTTGCCGATGCCGGGCCAGCTGAAAATGGTTTCGGTCAAAATCGCGCCCGCCATCAGCGTACCGACCTGCAACCCGATGACCGTAATAACGGTGATCATTGCGTTTCTCAAGGCGTGCAGACCATAGACGCGCAACGGAGACAGTCCCTTGGCGCGTGCGGTGCGCACATAGTCTTCGCTCAATACCTCGAGCATCGCCGAGCGTGTTTGCCGGGCAATAATCGCGAGCGGAATCGTGCCGAGCACGATAGTGGGCAATATCATGTGGTGCATCGCCGACGCGAAGGCGCCCTCTTCACCGCTTAACAGTGTATCGATGAGCAGAAATCCGGTCACGGTTTCGACGTCAAATAAGAACGAAATCCGACCAGAAATAGGGGTCAGGCCCCAGATGCCGCCGAACAATATGATCAGTAACAGGCCCCACCAGAATATCGGCATGGAATAACCGACCAGCGAAATCCCCATAATACCCTGGTCATATATGGTGCCGCGTTTAACCGCGGCGAAAATTCCAATCGGCACGCCAATAACAACCGCCAGTATCATCGCGGTTAAACCAAGCTCAATCGTCGCCGGGAATAACTCCAGGAATTCGTCCAGTATGGGCCGATTGGTCAGCACCGAGGTGCCGAAATCGCCATGCAATAAATTCCAGATATAATCGAGATACTGTTGCCAGACGGGTTTATCCAAACCCAGCTTGACCATAATTTCAGCGTGTCTTTCCGGTGTCATATCGCGTTCGCCGGCAAGCGCGGCGACGGGATCGCCAGGCAGCATTCTGATAAAGCCGAAGGCCATGAGGGTTACCCCGAAAAATATGGGCACCAGCAAGGCAATTCGTTTGAGGATGAAATAAAACATATTTATTGTCGTTTATATAATAAAGGCGTGAGGTTTTACTCTCACGCCTTTATTACTGATTGCTACAACTTAATTAACTTACTGCAAATCCACATATTTGAAAATGTGGCTGCCCAGTGGGTGAATTTTGAAGTTCTTCACTTCCTTGCGCACCGGACGGAACTGCACTGAGTGGGCAATGGTATACCAGGGCGCTTCCTGCTTGAAAATCACCTGCGCCTTCATGTACAACTTGGTACGCTCGGCCTGGTCAGAGGTCAGTTTGGCGGCACGCAGCAAGCCGTCAAATTCCTCGTTACACCAGCGTGCCACGTTTGACTTGGC
Organism: uncultured Gammaproteobacteria bacterium; assembly: GCA_963793595.1. Lineage (GTDB taxonomy): Bacteria > Pseudomonadota > Gammaproteobacteria. The sequence continues at coordinate 4,179 of CAWCBX010000202.1, forward strand.
CGCGGCGCAACCCAGCAGGACGAACATGAAGTTGTCCGGATCACCATTGTCACCGGTCCAGCCCAGCAGCGCGGTTGAATGCTCACCAGCGCGAATCCGCTCGCGATACTCACCCCATTCGAATGACTTGATTTCAGCGGTGACACCGATCTTCGCCCAGTCCGCCTGAATCAGCTCAGCCATGCGGCGCGCATTCGGGTTGTATGGACGTTGTACCGGCATAGCCCAGATATCGGTTTTCAGCTCCTTGACGCCGGCAATGTCCAGCAGTTTCCTGGCGGTTTCGGGATCGTACTTGTAATCCACGATATCGTCGTTGTAAGACCACATGGTTGGTGGAATCGGGTTTTTCGCCGGGGAACCGGAACCCTTGAAGACCACGTCCAGAATAGCCTGCTTGTCGATAGCCATGCTCAAAGCCTGACGTACGGATTTGTTGTCAAAAGGCGCTTTCGAAGTGTTAAAGCCCAGGTAACCAACATTCAGGCCTGCCTGGCTCAGCAGGTTGATGTTCGGGTCTTTTTCCATCGCATCCAGATCTGCCGCGTTAGGATAAGGCATGATGTGACATTCGCCGGCCTTCAGCTTCTGGTAACGCACGGTGGCGTCGGTGGTGATCGCGTAAATCAGCTTGTCAATCTTGGGTGCGCCTTCCCAGTAGTCCTTGAATCCGTTGTAACGGATGACCGAGTCTTTCTTGTAGGAAACGAACT
>CAWCBX010000203.1:0-28500 GCA_963793595.1 uncultured Gammaproteobacteria bacterium
CTCTCATTTGGCGGAGGGTTGTGAATTCCTCCGTGATCACCAGGCTACAAGCAAGCACGAACAGCCCGATGGCCGCAGCACCAACCCAATGTGTTGTCAGATCCACCGAAACATGCGCTCCGTAATGTCGCGCGTTGCCGCTCGAGCGTGCAGCGCAAAAAACGCTGCCTTACCAAAGTCTCCGGCGGTGGCTTGCAGGAGTCGAGTCCAGCCGCGACGTCTGAAGAAGAATACCATGAGATCGTGGTGCTATGATGACGCTCGAGACTATGGTACCCACAGGACTCGAGAGTCGGGAACGTACGAAGTTCATGCCGTAGACGCTGCAGAATGTTCAGCGGAATGAAAATGCTTGCCATCAGCGTCAGCACCTTCATGATCTCGTTGGAGCGGTGACTGACATTTGATAGATAAGCGTCAGCGAGGTCGGAAGCCATTTCTCGGGGACGAGTCGATGAGTTCTATGATCTGCAGCAATATGGTCGCGCGTGTCGCGCACAAAGAGCGGACCTCATCAGAAAAAACGGCGACTGTGGTCGCAGCATGGCGTTTATCGCTTCGCGCTGCGGGTGGCCGATGCGCCGCGAGAATCACCAGCTCCGCGAATGGCGTCGATCCTCTTCAGTACGTCAGGATGCGGGTTTTCCACGACCCAGTCCTCAAGATCTTCAATTGCATCCGAGAAGCTCGCTGCGCGACCGGGTAACAACGGTCGACCATGGCGTCAACGAGTGCGTAGGCGAGATAATCCACGCCGTGTTTCCCTGAGTCGCCCTCCGCCTCTTCTGATGCGCTCTCGCACTCGTCGAAGAAACCGAGGAACGCTCCTGGAAGGTAACTATGAAGCCCTTGCCAAAAGAGCAAACAATAGTACCTGCGGTACGGACAAGATCCCCGTTGTCATCGAGCAACGGGGCCCTCGCAGGAACGCAGGTTGTGGTCGCATAGGATTCGGCTTTGGCGCGTTGTGGGACATTGATCGCGTTCAGCCGCAATCATGCCAGAAGACCGAAAAGCCTCGGCGACCCCCCGAGCTTGGCCTCATTGCCAAAACCCCGATATCGACCCAGGTGACATGATACTGCTTTCACCAGCGCGGTGTAGCGTTGCAACGTCCTCAATATCCACGACCTCGACATCGTCGGCGGAGTACTGCGTAGCGAACGCGCGGTTCGGGCGAACTCGGTCGTGGTCGAGGGTTCCGAGATCAATGCTAAACAGGTGGGGCTCAAGGCCGACTCGATCGACATTAAAACCATGGCTAAAACCGAGAGTTTCTCTTCAGGCGATAAGGATAACCATGTCAAAGAAGCTTCCACGACCCATTTTGCATCGACGGTAAACGGACAGGATATCGTTATCCTGAGCACAGGTTCGACCCATCTCGCCGGATCGAAACTGAACGCCACGCGGGATTTGCGTGTTGTCGCGGGCGATATCGATATCGACGCGGTCAACGACAGCGAGTTTTATGCCAGCCGTGCTTCCATTAGTAACTCCTTCAGTGAAACGATCAGTTCTAAAAAATCCTTCCGTAGCAGGAATGTTGGCAGCGAGCTAAATGGCGCGACCGTGGTGCTGATTACCGAGCACGGGGATATCGCGCTAACCGGCTCGGAGGTTGCGGCGGGCACCCATCTGGCGATCAATAGCGCGGGCGATATTCGGGTTGAGGCGGGTCATCAGGATAGCCTCGAAGAATCCTACAAAAAGAAGTCCGGCTGGTTTAGCGGCGGATCGCTTTATTCTGCCAGCGAAGACCTGGAAGGCAGGGCTGGCCAGACTGCGGTCAGCAGCAAAATCGATGCCGGCAGCGTCGAACTCGAAGCGGCAGGGGGCATCGAGTTAATCGGTGTCGAGGTTGTGGTTGCCGACAGTCTGAGCGCAAGCGCACAGGATATTACGCTGCGCAATGCCAGCAGCGAGGAAACCCGTTATTCGAAGCATACGGAAATCAGCGTCGGCTTCGATGACCTGGCCTCGAACCTGGCTGATATCGATGAACTGATTACGCAAGACGACGGCAAGCTTTCCCTGAAGCTGGCTGAAGCGAAGTACGAGCATGCGAAATCGGTCAGTACACAAACGACCGCGGTCGCGTCGCAGATACAGGCTGGAAATATCCGCTTCGATGCGGACGGTGAAGAGACCGGTAATGTACTGATCGAAGGTAGTGATTTACTGGCAGTCGATTCGATCGAGATCAATGCCAGCGGCGACGTGGCGTTGCTCGATGCGCATCATGTCTCGACGCTTGAATCGAAAACTCAGACCGGCACGGCCGAACTCAGCCTGACGCTGCAAAACGAGTATGAACAGGTAACCCGCTCGATCAAGGCAGTCAAACAGGCCGAGCGCGATTTAAGGCATGCGCGGGATGACTATGACCGGTACGAAGAAGATCTGGCGGTCCAGCAGGGCGCGTTCGAAAAGCTGCAACAGGATTTTGCTGCCGGCGTGGGTTTCATCGAACAGGCCGATATCGATGACTTCAGGCGATATCTCGGGCGGATGGAGGATGACGAGGAATTCTACAAGGCCAATATAGCGCTGGCCACGGCCACGCTGACCACGCAAACGACCCAGCTGCTTAAACAGACGGCCAGGGCGGCCGAATCGAGTGGAACTTACGGTTTCAACGCCGGGCTTGAACTCGATATCGATGCGCTGGAACAACGGGTCGATGCGTATTACCGGCAGAGCAGGGCGTCCAGCCTCGACGCGCGCCAGATAGAGATCAACGCGGGTGACACGGCAATGGTGCGAGGCGCGACATTGCAGGCATCGGAGAGCATCGAAATCGCTGCGGACGATATCAAGGTGCTCGCGAGTGTGAGCACGTCCACTAACCGCACCCGCGATCGGCACGTCAATGTTGCTTACAGCTGGGATTTGCTCGGTGCCAGTTCGAGCCGGGACCCGGATCAACTCGGCGGCAGCGTTGCTGGCGACAGCAATCGCAGCGATGGCGATATAACGCAATACAGCAACGCGCAGTTGCAGGCCGCCAATATCCGGCTGAACGCGAAAGGTGACACCACGATCGCAGGCGCCGACCTTCGCGCCGGTGACAGCCTCGAGATCGATACTGAAAATCTGAATGTTGCCTCGGTACAGAATTCAAGCTTCAACAAGACTCGCTCGCAGGGATTGTCGATTTCACGTGAGAGCAGGGGGATCAATGCTGCCGAAGGTGATGGCGAATCGCTGCAAACGCTTGTCACCCGCCTGACCGGCCAGCAGGTCGATATTACTGTCGGTAATCACACCGAAATAAAGGGCGCTGTCATCGCTGCGGTCGATAGCGAGGGTAAAGACAATGCTCAGCTAAGCCTGTCGACCAATACACTGAATGCGAGCTCACTCAACAGTACTGTCGATAACACCAACCGCTCGCTTGGTGTCTCGAGCGGGGAGGTTTCCAGCCTCGACTACCAGAAGGATGGCGAGTTTGAAAAGGTCAAATCACTGGCCACGCTCGGCAGCGGCGACATCCGCATCGCTGACAGCGCGGGCTCAGATACGCGGATGCTCAACACCGATATCGAAAACACCGAGGTCGCCATCTACGACCTCGAATCCCACCAGGGCCTCAGCGGCGAGCTCGACACGCGCTTGTTAACCGTGGATGGTCGCAAGCAGATCGCCGAGGACTGGGTCAAGACTGAAATAGTTGGCAACACGATCGAGCTGGTTGTGACCACCGATCGAGTCGAAGCCACAGACTTTTTTTCCGAAACTGAAAAGTACTATCAAACTTACGAGGCAGTTAAGGAGCAAATCGGGACTAGTCCAGAACTCGCCGCGATGTTGCAGGATCCCAAACTGGCCCCGGATCAAAAGCAATTGATGCTCAACCAGGTTACCGGTGCCGTTATGGTCGAGCTTGGTTTTGTAGCGCATGAAAATTTGATCATAGCTACCGACGGTAAGCTGCCGGGTGGAGATTTAATCTATGGATTCTACTCTGCGCAAAATGGCAACGCCTATATCAACGATTCAGCAAATGAGAATACTCGAGACCTCATAATCACGGCTGGACATGAGGCCACACATGCGATGGATGATCAGGCGGGCATGGGGATTGGTAGCCTGGGCCCTGATGAACGTTCAGATATCAACGCTTACGCCAACAACTATGGCGAAAACCTGGCCGACTACACCGACTTTGCCCTCGATTTCCACGGCTACGATGGTCTCGCACTATCCAACGAATATGGTGGCAACGACACTGATTTAGTGATCGCCAACACAACTGAGTTTGCCTCGCTAGATCACGAGCAGGGGGATTTCAGACTCACCGAACAGCAGAAAGAAGCCAAGGAAAAAGAACTCAACGAATGTAATGCGCTCGGTTGCTCTGTTTATGTTGATACGAAATTCTCATTGATAAGCTTAGCGCAAGGTGCGGCTGAAACTTCAGGGGTTGCCTCCGGGGCTATTTCGCAAGTAGTGGAGGATTTGAAGGACTTGGTTCGGGTAATTGATGAGATTATCGAGGATCCGGATAAAGCGGAGCAGGCAGCAGCAGTAGTTTTATCTACGATCAACCGAACAAACCAGATTATAGAGGGAGACCATTTAACAGATACTGAAAAACAGCAGTTTGTAAGTGCCCTAAATGAGGTGGCATTGCAAATACTCGAAACCGCGGAAGATGCTGGGCAGTTAGACGGAGAGGGATTTACCGCCTCATTCGGTGAAGGTGAGAAGTATGGAGTTTACGCCGCGTCAATATTGCCACTATCAAAAGTTTCAAAGTATCTAAAATCGATTAGCGTTAGTACCAAGGGAGGCGTCGATAGCACCACAGTCGATCCCCTAATTTTTGATGTTGATGCTGAGGCAAGTACAAATAACGCCCTAATTGATGATCATTCTCCATTTATTACAAAAGGGCTTGACCCCAACTCCCCTGAACTTCAAGGTATTAGACAAGAAATAGTGAATGAGTATAGAATTCGGATTTACCTGAAAAGCTCGCACAGGATTTTGCGGACAGCAACATTTCTTCTTCGAAATCGATTCCTAGAAAACGAATAGCTATTGATGGGGAGGAGCTATACAAATTTGTCCCATCTAATAAACACGCGGGGAATTCTTCATATTATTTCACGAAACAGGAGTATCAGGTTTATTTAGAAAACCCTGAAAAACTAGCTCAACATGCCGGTCTTCCATATGGAAATTTCGTCGGTCAATATGATGTTTACATGATCAAGCCAAGGCCTAAAAAATCACCTATTGTCTTTGAAAGCAAAGTAGCGGAAGTACAGCAAGGCAGCTATAAAGCGTCAGGAGGAGCTGTCCAGACAATAGTCCCAAATCTTAAGAATTGGACTACGCCTGAAATCGTCGAAACAATAAATGTATACTAGTCCTGTGACACAAAGCGAAACGACAGAATTTAGTGAAAGCCAGATAGTTTGTTTAAAAAAATGTGCTTTTGATTTGTTAAATTTGCTTGAAGATTGCCAGCTATCAGAATCAGAACAGCTCCTCAACGGGGGGCTAAGAAGTATTTTGAACGGAATTATTGAGTCAGAAAATCCGAAGCCATTAGACGAAGTACCCTTTTTTTCACTAATGACGCGAGACTATTTGCCAGAAAAAGAAACCAAAGCATATTTCAACTTTTACAGTATGGCCCGATATGGAGAGATTGCATATCCTACGGAATTGGGGTCAGATCCCAATTGTTGCTAATATACAGTTTATTGAATCGCCTAAAGCAGATTAATGTAAAAAGCGATGTCCACATGGAGGTGGAAAATGGCTCGAAAACCCCGATTTATCTTCCCAGGTGTGCCGCAACACATTGTGCAACGCGGTAATAATCGAAAATCCTGTTTCTTTTCCACCGATGACTATCTGTACTATCTTCAGGAACTAAAGAAAGCGGCAAGCAGAAATAAAGTTGCTGTTCATGCTTATGTGTTGATGACCAACCACGTACACCTGTTAGCGACCCCGGAAGAGGATTACGGCATAACTCATATGATGCAGGATCTTGGTCGGAAATATGTGAGTTACATCAACCGCACCCACGCCCGGACGGGGACTCTCTGGGAGGGTCGCTACAAAGCTTCCCTGGTGGATAGCGATGCCTATCTATTTACTTGTATGCACTATATCGAATTGAACCCGGTGCGGGCCGGTATGGTCGATGAGCCTGCGAGCTACAAGTGGTCAAGTTATATGGGAAATGCCCTGGGGGAAAAGAATGTTCTGATTCAACCTCATCCCCTATACCAATCCTTGAGTGATACGAGTGCAGGTCGGGCAAATGCCTATCGAGAGTTAATGCATGGATATCTTGGTGATAGTCAGCTCGATGAAATTCGTATTGCCATGAATCGTGAGTTAGTGCTGGGTAGCGAGAATTTTAAAGATAAGGTAGAACGAATGCTAAATCGTCAGGCGAGGTCATTAAAACGCGGGCGCCCTCGTATCAGCGAGGAATGAATTGGACATTTTGAAGGTATATTAGAGAAAATTGGGATCTGACCCCAATTTAGGTATTTTAGTTGAGGATCTGGTAGCCGCGGTTGCGCAGGCAGTTTTTGACGACGCGGCTTCTTTCGGTGTTGGTGGAGCCGACACCCCTGGCGCCACCGGCTACGGCGCCAACGCCGGCACCCCTGGCCGTACTACCCGTAATCGCACCGATCAGTCCACCGACGACTGCGCCGCCGGCGGCACCCTCAGCGACTTTCTGGTCTACCTGTTCGGAAATCTGTTCGCACTCGGCGAGATCGACATTGTATTGCTCCATATCGACTCCGGCGGGGTCGATGACGGGTTTACTCGACCCGGCACAACCGGCAGCAAGCGTAATACCCAGTAAACTTATGCAAAACATGATGCGTTTCATCGCATACCCCGGTTTTATCGTTGTCACGATATGTTATAGATAATTTTCTGGTCAGTGTCGCCTGTAATTTGAAGACTTAAACCCAGGCAAATTACGTTTCAGGGAGCCATTATTCCTGATCCCGGATTAATCGCAACTGAATGCGAATAAAATATCACTTATTCGTTATAAAACAGTAAATTATGAGAATAACTTAAAGTAAATTATATTCCAGTGGTGCCGGGCAAATCGGGTGGAACGGGAAACAAGCGATGTTAGCCCTTTTTTACATAACGCAGGGCCGCCAGCAAAGAACGCACGTCGGTGCGCTCTTCGCGCAACACCAGGGTGATCAGTATTTCTTCCAGCCCGGCATAGACACACAGGAAACTGGCGAGCATGAATGGCCAGGCCGCGATTTCGGCATAGAGCGCTATATAGCCGGCGAAGGTCACGAATACGGCAATCTTGACACTCCAGGTGTGATATCCGGTGAACTTGCCGAATTTTACCCGTCCGATCAGCGCCGGCAGCAGGAAGCTGAACAGGATCAGCGTGTAGTAGAGTAACTCGCGCTGCGTGATTTCGGGCCAGAGGATCCACGCGCAGATCGCCATGGTGGAGTAAATGGTGAAGTCACCCCAGCTGTCGAGGTGCGCGCCGAGCGGAGTAATCATGTTGAGCTTGCGCGCCAGTAGCCCGTCCAGCACATCGGTAAATCCGGAAAAGATCAGCGCGGCCAGAAACCAGGTTTCCATCTGCAGGAAGGCGAACACGAACATCAGCGGCGCGATCAGGATGCGCGTCGCACTGACCAGGTTGGGTGGTTTGAAAATTTCCTGTCTTAAAGTCATTGCGCGGGTGCTTGCTGCTTCCAGGGCTAACTAAAAATAAAAACACGCTTATAAAAGGCCTGCCACTGCATTATTATTGGGCCTCTTTAGACCTAATCAAGGCTTCAGCATGCGCTACCACCTCATTATGGGCAACCAGGCCTATTCCAGCTGGTCGCTGCGCGGCTGGCTGTTACTCAAGCCTTTCGGTCTTGATTTCAGTCACGAGGTCGTGCCGCTTTACGTGCCTGAGTACGCCGATTTCGTTACCGCGAACTACCCGGCCAACACAGTGCCGACCTTACAGGTATTTGACGAAGCTGACAAAACTGTCATCTGGGATAGCCTCGCGATCGCCGAGTTCCTGCATGAGCAACATCCGCAGGCCGGGATCTGGCCCGCCGGGACGCAGGCACGGGCGGCGGCCCGCAGTCTCTGCGCCGAAATGCATTCAAGTTATAGCGCGTTACGCTCGACCATGCCGATGAATGTGCGCCGCGAATACAAGACCTTTACCCCGGATGCCGAGGCACAGGCCGATATCGATCGCATCGAGGCCTTGTGGGCCTGGGCGGCGTCGAAGTGGGGCGGGGCGGGACCTTACCTGTTCGGCGAGCACTTTAGCGCGGTCGATGCTTTTTATGCCCCGGTGGCGAGTCGTTTTCACACCTACGGCGTGGCCTTACAGCCTGAATCGCAACGCTATGTCGACGCGCTGCTGAATCACCCGGCGACGCTCGAGTTTTGCGCGGCCGGTGAGCGCGAAAGCTGGATCATGGATTTCAACGAGTTCGACCTCGAATAGCCGCAACCCCGGCAACCGGAAAACGAATCTAGAGGAGAAAAACCATGAAATACGCTGTTTTATTCGAAGATAACGATGAATTCGCGCACAAACGCTCCCAGTTCATGGCCGATCATCTCCAGTTCCTGGGTGATAACAGTGATAGAATCGAAGCCGCGGGGCCGCTCAAGGATGCTGCAACGCAGGATCCGGCTGGTGGACTCTGGATTGTGGAGGCAGAAGATGCCGGGCAGGTGCAGGCGCTGGTCGAGGCAGACCCTTTCTGGCCGACCGGCTTGCGCAAATCGATCCGCATTCTCGAATGGACCCGGGTTTACGTCGATGGCCAGGAAAATGATTTGAACGAAGTCAGGCAGCTTGCTTGATGCGAGTCAGTGTCCAGGTTGAAACAACTGCTAAAATGTATAAATAGAGTAGATGGAGCGAAATATGACGCGTGGTTACCGGATAGGTAAAATTTGTAGGTATATAAAGATTTTGGTAGTTACGCTGCTAATCTTTTCACCTGTAAGTAATGCGGCGTGGGTTGATAATTCGCCAGAGCTAGCCGGCGGTGATGTAACGGATTTCGCGCTAGCCCCCAGCGAACCGGCCAGTAGTGATTGCAACGACCGCGGGCGCTTTTCGAGGGAATCTGGACTTCGTCTAATTCAGGCACCGGCGGCACCTGGACGCGGCAACTCAGCACCACCGGCCAAAGCTATAATGGGGCCGCGATCAAGGCGGATAATTTCAATTTCATGCTGGCCGGTGTCCTCAACGGGGTGATCCGAGATAAGCGTTGACGGTGGCGTCAACTGGAGCAGATGACCACGTTTAGTGCAAGTCATAATTCCTGGATTATCGAATATTCACCATCGTCATTGGATACGGTCTATGCCGCGGGCTACACCAGCGGCGGGCTTGACCGGCGGCACCCTGCAAAAATCATCACTGATGCGGGAATGGTCAACTGGGATCGCTTTTGACGTTGGTGGCGATTCGATTCCACCGACTGTTCTCGCTCGCGATCGCTCCAACCGATGCCAATACTGTTTATGTCGGCGCGCAACCCGATGGCGACCAGCGATGGTTTGTACAAAACCACCGATGGCGCCGTCAGCTGGAGTTACCTGTCGGCATTGAATTTTACCCAGGTGGATGCGATTGCGGTTGATCCAGTGGACCTGGACTACGTTTATGCCGGCACCGAGGTTTCGGGTCTGATCCAGCGCTCCAGTGACGGCGGCGCCAACTGGGCAATTGTTCACGATCCCAACAATGGCGGTGTCACCGGTTTCAGCAGCGTGCGCGGCCTGGCTATCAATCCGGCCGATCGGCGCATTATCTACGCCGTGGGTGGAAGTGGCACCACCAAGGTGATCGTCAGCACCGATTGCGGGGTTTCCTGGCGCAATGTCGATGCCACCGGGCTACTCAACGGCTTACCTGACAAGGTGGTTATCGATCCAATGAACGATTTGGTCATGGTGCGCACGAATGCTGGTTTTATGTACCGGGAGGCCTTGCTCACAACCGCCACCGGTGACTGCAGCGCAAACCCCGGTGCTCCGGGTGGAGACGGTGGGGCGTTTGACTACCTGTTGCTCGGGATGCTGATGCTTATTGGCGTTGTCAGATACAGAACGAGGCGGATTTCTGCGTAGATGAAATTTGCACAGTTTACTCTGCTTGCGGGTCCTGGTCGCCAATCCAGATGAAGGTCGCGCGGTACTCGCCGGGTTGTCCGTTCGAGTCCGATTCGATCAGCAGGCGCAGGTGGGAGCCCGGGATAATATTCTGCTGCTCAAGCGTTAATTGGTAATTTTCCGGATCGTAAATGTTGGTCGTCGCATCGAAGCGAACCTTGATACGTTGCCCGACCCGGGCGACAAAATCGGGTTCGACCCGCAATTCGAAGCAGTAGGGCTCGTCGGGACATAGCTTGTCGACAAAGCCCAGCAGGTGGACGGTTTCCGCGGCGCGCAGCGATGCTGGCAGTACCAGCGCCAGCACAAGCCACAGACGAAGCGGGGCCAGTTTCATCGCGCTATCCTGATATACCGTCGCGCGGCACGCCCGCTCTCTCCACGATGAATCCCCGGGGGATAGCCAGGCTTTCAGATAACGACTACTCTGCCGCGCTGGCTTTCTTCGCGAAATTGCCGAGCGCGCCGGCAACCTTCTTCAATACCTCGTCGCAACCCTGGATGTTATGGCGCAGGGCCAGGTACTGCGGATCGTTGTAGGAAAACCAGACCTGTCCGGCCTCGTCCTGCCAGATCAACGCCTTTTGCGGTAAATCGATAGCGACACTCTGACTGCATAGCATCAACGGGGTGCCGACCTTGGGGTTACCGAAGATAACCAGTTCGGTGGGGCGCAGGGTTTTGCCCACTTTTTTTGCCCCTGCGGCGTGATCGATGCGCTTGAACACGGTCATGCCCTTACTGCCTAAAATCTTTTCCAGGCGATCGGCGGTCACCGCCACCGTGTGGGCGCTCTTGATGCTGATCATGCCCTCGGTCGCAAAAGCGGATGCCGTGAACAGGGTGGAAAATATGAGTGTCAGAAAAAGTTTGCGCATGTTGAATCCTCAATGGGTCGGGTCCGGCCATGATAACCCTTCCACATCGGCGCTGCCATCATCGCTGCGCTAGCGAGTCAAGCCCGGGTGGAGTATTTGGCGACGAAGCGGCGCAGGATTTCGCGGGCCCAGGGCGTATCTTCACGGTTGACCTCGACGATCAATGCGTCGGCTTCCTCGGGCGGGAAATAGCCGTGGTGCCTGTAGGCGTGAATTCTGACGGTAAAACCTTCGCCATCGCCTTCGGGGTGAAACTGCGTCGCGTAGACGTTCTCGCCGACGCGAAACATCTGCACCGGGCAGGCGTCATTAGTTAACAGTAAAGTGGCGCCCTGCGGAACCATGTCGCAGGCTTCCTTGTGCCCACACAGGACGGCGATCTGCTCCGGGAATTGCGCTAACAGTGCGTCGCCCTTGCCGGCGTCGGTGATATTGACCATGGCGCCACCGACGGGTTCGCCATACTTTTTCGATATCGGGGTGTCCAGGTACGATCCCAGCAGGCCGCAGCCGGAACAGGCGCCCAGAAACGGAAAATCGCTGGCGACGATAGCATCGAACAGGCGCCTGAAATCAGCCTCGATCTTGAGCTGGATCGCGCTTTTCTGCTCCTGCGGGGTGCTGATATCGAACGGGCTGCCGCCGACGATGACCGCCGCGTAGTCGTCGAGCGAAACCTCGGGGATCCCGGTGGTTTCGATGCGCAGGCGTCGGGTATCTTGCTCATCCAGTCCACCGTATTTCAAAATAGCCTCGAATTCGCTGTCCGAGGTGTCGTCTTCGGGGCGTAATTGCAGAATCAGAAATGGTTTTGCAGCAGGCATGTTTGATTTGACGTCATACGAATAAAGTTGCGCAGCGTATATCGAGCCCGGGTTATTCATCAACCAGGCGAGTAACACGAGCTGCGCCCAGGGTCGCGTGTCGATTCAGCTCAAACGGACGTTACGCAGCGTATTGTGCGTGATGGTGATGAAACTGGTCTCGTCATGCAGCCATCGGTCGAGCACGTCCTCGAGTTCATGCTTGCGATACGGTTTGGTGACGACTTCGTCCATACCGGACTGGCGACATCGTTGACGGTCCGTTTCCGACGCATTGGCGGTAAGCGCGATGATCGGAATCCGGCCCTGGCCGTTTTCTTCCTGGCGGATTTTTACGCTGGCTTCGTAGCCATCCATGTTTGGCATCAGGCAATCCATCAGGATCAGGTCGTAGTGTTTTTCACGCCACAGGCGCAAGGCTTCGGCACCATCCTCGGCGATATCCGCGTGGTAACCCATTTTATGCAGCAGTAGCGAGGCAAATTTCCGGTTGGCGAGGTTATCTTCCACGAGCAGGATTTCGCCCTTCGAAACCATCGATAAAGTGAAATCGGTACTGTCTTCGTCAACAATCGAGCCGGCCACCACTTCGGCGCCAGCCTCGGGCTGGCTGATCGTCGTATTCAGCGCATAGTAAAACTGGTAGTTGGTGAACGGCTTTTGCATGTAGGTGGTATAGCCCTGCAAGTGCCGGGTTTGCTCACGAAATTGCTCGGCATCATGCATACCGTCACCGAGTACGATCCACGAGGCCGGTTCGTGCAGGGAGCCGTCGCTGAACTCACTCCAGTTGTTGCTGTGATCGAGCAGCGCCTGCTGACTGATAATCACCAGCTGGGCGGCACCGCCGTGTTGCTCGCAGATCAATAAACGGCTCTTGATCTCGTGGGCATTGTCGACCACCGCGACCTCGACATCGATTCTATTCAGGCGGTCGATGATCAATTCCCGGTAAATCGTATTCGGCTCGAGCAACATGACATGTTTTAGCGCCTCGTGGGGAACCGGCATCTGATCGACGTCGGTGGCAAGCTGAAGCGGCAGGTCGACCGTAAACACCGAGCCTTTGCCGGGGGCCGAGTCGACTTCGATAATGCCGTCCATGAGCGATACCAGTTCGCGGGTGATGGTTAGGCCGAGGCCGGTGCCGCCATATTTGCGGGTGGTCGAATTATCGGCCTGCGTGAATGAGCCGAACAGGCCTTCCACCTTGTGTGGGGCAATGCCGATACCGGTGTCTTCGACATGGATCGAAACATGGCCCACCTGGTTTTCATCGACCTCGACCGAGATCGATACCTGGATGTAGCCCTGTTCGGTAAACTTGCTGGCGTTGCCAATCAGGTTGAACAGGATCTGGCGGATGCGCGCGGGGTCACCGATGAAATTGCGCGGCAGGTCAGGCGTATAGTCGAGCACCAGCTGTAACGGCTTGTTCTGGCATCTCGGCGTCAGTAACGCCAGCACGTCGTAGGCCGACTGCTCGAGGTTGAACGGGATTTTTTCGAGCCCCACCTTGCCTGCTTCGAGGCGGGAAAAATCGAGAATGTCGTTGATGATGGTGAGTAGCGATTCACTCGAGTCGAGAATAATCTGCACGTATTCATGCTGCTTGTCGCTGAGCTCGGTGCCTGACAACATTTCGCTCATACCGAGTACGCCGTTCATCGGGGTGCGCAGTTCGTGCGTCATGGTGGCGAGAAACTGGCTCTTGGCCTCGCTCGCCGATTCGGCCTTTTCCCGAGCCGTGACAAATTGCTCACGGGTCGATTCGAGCTCGCTAACAGTGCCCTGTAATCGGGTAATCACATTGCGAATCCTGTTTTCCAGCGGCCTGAAGATAAACAGGGCTTCCAACATAAGTAGCAACAGGGCTCCCAGCCAGATCAACAGCTCGAATTTTTCGATGCGCAGTATCGATTCGCGGCTGATCTTCTGATATTCCGCAACCGCGCTATCCATCATCGGCTCGAGAATGTTCGAGCCATAAGTGGTCAGGTAAACAAATTCATATGAATTGGTGCCGAGCGCGCCCATATCACTCCGGTAGACGGCTTCTGCATTTTTGAGGAAGCGTTTCAGTGTGATATTGAGGCCGACGGACTCGTCAAAATACAGCGTCTGCAGATTTTCATTGCGAATACGCGGAATGCCTCTTTCGACGGAGCCGTTTAACAATATCTCCTGCGCCTGCTCCATTTTGCTGATCGTACGTCCGACCTGCAGTCTGGCGTTCGAGAAATTATCCGCGTTGTCGGTGGTGATCATCTCGAGGCTGAAATAGGCGATGCGATGGGCCAGCCCGGACTGATGACCCGCCAGGTTGATGAGTTCCGTGAAGTTATGCTGTTGCGCAATGACCCGCTGCTTGGTCAGGTATGAACCGGTGACCAACAGGGCAATCAGGCCGAGTCCGACTATGTAGCGGATTCTCAGCAACCGTACTGCTTTTACATTTTCCATGTCAGTGGTGGTAACCGGGGATCTGTTACCTGGCAGCGTCCGCTTGCGATTGATACCCATGTTATCGGCAGCTGAGGCTAAATATTTACCCGCAAAATGTATTTTCCGGGCAGCAAGGGTGTTTAACGAAGACGGCTTTCGATCATTCTGCTAAGGTGCTCAGCTTTACACCCTGAGGGGCTTTAAAATCGCCATTCATCCGGCTTTCGGGCGTACCGAAAAAGAGCACTCAAATCGACGTGACTGGCACAATATCCGTGCCATGATGCCGTACATCTGGGACTACCGCGGAAGGGTCCTGGTTGCGCTCGCCTGCCTGATCGTTTCCAAGCTGGCGATGGTCGGCGTCCCGGTGGTGCTGAAGTACATTGTCGACGGGCTCGACGCCGGCCCCGGGAAAACCGTTGTGCTGCCCGTTACGTTGTTGCTTGCCTACGGGATGCTGCGATTTATCAATTCAGGTTTCAACGAGTTGCGCGACGCCATTTTTGCCCGCGTGCGTTTCCACGCGATGAACCGGCTTGCGGTAACGGTGTTAACCCATTTGCATAACCTGTCGCTGCGCTATCACCTGGAGCGCAATACCGGTGCCATTTCGCGCGACCTGGAGCGCGGTATGCAAAGCATCAGTTCGATCCTGAACTACCTGGTGTTTAACATAGTGCCGACCGCCGCAGAATTCCTGCTGGTGGCCCTTATTCTGTTCAGCCAGTACGACATCATGTTCGCCGCTATTATTTTCTTTAACGTCATTTTATACATCGGCTTTACGCTGATGGTGACCGAGTGGCGCATGCATTACCGCCACGAAATGAACGCGCTCGACTCGGACGCCAACGGGCGCGCGATGGATAGCCTGATGAATTACGAGACGGTCAAGTATTTCAATAACGACGACCATGAAATCAGGCGTTACCGCGACACCATGGGCCGCTGGGAAGAAGCCGCGGTAAAAAGCCAGAGCACGATGTCGATGCTCAATTTCGGCCAGGCCGCAATCATTGCGCTAGGGGTGACCGGCATCATGCTGCTGGCCGCCCAGGGTGTTATTGATGGCGAGTTGACGCTGGGTGACCTGGTGTTGATCAATACGATGATGCTGCAGCTTTTCATACCGCTCGGTTTCCTGGGCATTATCTACCGCTCGCTGAAGTATGCCCTCGCCGATATGGATATGGTGATTAAACTGCTGCAGCGCCCGATCGAAATTGTCGACCGCAGCGATGCCCAGCCGCTCGAGATAGAGCAGGCCAGCGTCGAGTTTCGTCATGTCGGCTTTCACTACGACGTGGACAGGCGCATTCTCGAAGATGTCAGTTTCAAGCTGGAAGATGGTGAAAAACTTGCGATTGTCGGGCCTTCGGGCGCCGGTAAGTCAACCATCGCGCGCTTGCTGTTTCGCTTTTACGACATCGACCAGGGGCAGATTCTGATCAGCGGTCAGGATATCACCGGGGTCGACCAGCAAAGTCTGCGCAGGGCGATCGGTATCGTGCCGCAGGATACGGTCCTGTTTAACGACTCGATTCTGTACAACATCCAGTATGCTCGTCCGGAGGCCTCGTTCGAGGATGTCAGGGAGGTCGCCCGGCTTGCGGATATCGATCGCTTTATCGAATCGTTGCCAGAGGGTTATGACACCATCGTCGGCGAGCGTGGACTCAAGCTTTCAGGGGGCGAAAAACAGCGTGTGGCGATTGCCCGGGTGTTGTTGAAAGATCCTGCGATTCTGGTCTTTGACGAGGCTACCTCAAGTCTCGACAGCCAGTCCGAGAAGAATATACTCGGCGCTTTGACGCGAATTTCACGTAACAAGACCACGCTGGTGATTGCACATCGACTTTCTACCGTGATCGACGCGGATCGTATTATCGTGCTCGAAGAAGGGCGCATAAAAGAGCAGGGCGATCATGAAGCGTTGATCGCGGCGGACGGTCTTTACGCGCAGTTGTGGCGTATGCAGCAAAAGAAGGCGCAGCAAGTAGAATGAGTGAGCTGAGTAACTGTAGTGCGAGTGAACCGTTTGCCCTGCGGGTGATCGGCGACGATATGGCGCCGGAATTCGTCGATGGCAATATTATTATCATCGACCCCGGCGGTAAGCTGAGTTCGGGCTGTTTCGTGGTAGCCCGGCACGATGGGGAAATGATTTTCCGGCAACTGTTTATCGAGCAGGGTGTTTATCTACTGCGTGCGCTCGATACGAGCCTGGCCGAGATTTCGCTGCCGAAAGGCGTCGAAGATATCGTCGGTGTCATCAGCCAGCGCTCGGGCAAGCGCCGCAGCGAGCACAAGCGCTACGATGTCTAGCAGAGCGCTCATTCCTGTCATCCCTTAATTAACCTGTCATCCCCGCGCAAGCGGGAATCTGATGAACGCGCATCGCCGATCAGCGAGATCCCCGCTTGCGCGGGGATGACAGATTAAACAGCTAGCTCGGTATGACAAATTAAAGCCGCGGTATGACGAATTAAAGCCGCGGTATGACGAATTAAAGCCGCGGTATGACGAATTAAAGCCGCGGTATGACAGCGAACATCGGGGAGATTTCCGCTGGCGCGGGAATGACCAGGGGGCTGGTCATCTGTATACTGGCGCAATCTACCTGGGAGTTCTCTGATGTCGGACGAAAATCGTGAAAAAGCACTGGAATATCATCGTAAACCCACACCCGGGAAACTGCGCATAGAGGCGACCACGCCGTTAACCTCGCAACACGATCTGACCCTGGCCTATTCACCGGGGGTTGCTTATCCCTGCCTCGAAATTGAAAAGGATCCATTGGCCGCGCGCGAGTATACCGCCCGCGCTAACCTGATCGGGGTCATAACCAACGGTACCGCGGTACTCGGGCTCGGTAACATCGGCGCGATGGCGGCCAAGCCGGTGATGGAAGGCAAGGCGGTGTTGTTCAAGCGTTTTTCCGGGATCGACGTATTCGATATCGAAATCAATGAATCAGATCCACATAAGCTGGCTGAAACCATCGAGCGACTCGAACCGACCTTCTGCGGCATCAATCTCGAGGACATCAAGGCACCGGATTGTTTTTACGTCGAAAAGTATCTGCATGAACGTATGTCGATCCCGGTGTTTCACGACGACCAGCACGGCACCGCAATCGTGGTCGCCGCGGCGATGCTGTCCGCATTAGAAGTGGTTGGCAAGGATATCGGCGCTGTCAGGATGGTGGTCTCGGGCGCCGGCGCGGCCGCGTTGTCATGTCTGAACCTGATGGTTTCGATGGGACTCGACAAGAGCAAGGTGATGGTGTGCGATTCCCGCGGAGTGATTTATAACGGCCGCAGCGATTACATGGATGAGTACAAGCAAGGCTATGCGATCGACACCGAGCTGCGCAGCCTCGGCGAAGCGATTGCGGGCGCCGATGTTTTTCTCGGGCTGTCCGCGGGTAACGTGCTGAAAACTGAAATGGTCGAGTCGATGACGGCCCAACCGATCGTATTTGCGCTGGCCAATCCGACGCCCGAGATTGATCCCGCCGAGGCCAGGCGCGTTTGTCCGGACGTGGTGCTGGCGACCGGGCGCACCGATTATCCAAACCAGGTTAATAACGTGCTGTGTTTCCCGTTCCTGTTTCGCGGCGCCCTCGATGTCGGTGCCACCGAGATCAACCAGGAGATGAAGATTGCCTGTGTCGAAGCGATTTCGAGACTGGCGCGTGCCGGTACCAGCGACGTCGTTGCCAGTGCCTACCAGGGTGAGTCACTGACCTTCGGGCCGGATTACCTGATCCCGAAACCTTTCGACCAGCGCCTCATTCTCGAAATCGCCCCGGCGGTTGCCCAGGCGGCGATGGATTCGGGGGTCGCCGAACGGCCGATCGAGGATATGGAAGCCTATCGGCAGAAACTGAATGCTTTCGTGTTTCGCTCCGGACTGTTTATGAAACCGGTATTCGATGCAGCGCGCGCAGAACAACGTCGCGTGGTTTTTGCCGAAGGCGAAAATCCGAAAGTCATGCAGGCGATCGATAATATCGTGCAGGAAAAGCTTTGTTTTCCCATCGTGCTTGGTCGCGAAGCGGTTATCAAATCGATCATCAAGGATTATGCGCTCACCGCGAAACCCGGCACGGATTTCGAGATATTTGAATATCAAGGAGAAGAGGCATGGTGGCGTGCCTTCCATGGTTACACCGAACGGCGCGGCAAGACCTTATCGGAAGCCCGTGAAATCCTGCGCAACAGTAAAACCACGCAGGCGGCGATGATGGTGAAACTCGGCCTGGCAGATACGATGATTACCGGCACTATCGGCCGTTTTCATCGACACCTCGGTCGTATCCTGAGCGTCGCGCAGCAGGACGATGGTTTCGAGAAGGTTTCAGCGCTGAGTATCATTATTTCCAGCAAGTTTACGCTGTTCATCGCGGATACTCATGTAACCCCCGAGCCCACGGCAGAGGTACTTGCCGAAATGACAGTGCTCGCAGCCAGGGAAGTTGCCCGTTTCGGGCTGAAGCCGAAGGCGGCGCTATTATCGCATTCAAGTTTCGGCGCTCGCGAAACGGAATCTTCGTGCCGCATGCGCAAAGCGCTGGAATTGATCCAGGACATCGATCCTGAATTGATGGTCGAGGGTGAGATGCAGGCTGACCTGGCGTTACGCCCGTTGCTCAGGAAGGAGCAGTTCCCCAATTCAAACCTCAAGGGCGTGGCCAATTTATTGATTATGCCGAACCTCGATGCCGCGCATATTGCGATGAACCTGATTAAAACCGGTGCCGAAGGCGTTCCGATCGGCCCCATCCTGCTCGGTTGCGACATCGCCGCGCATATCGTTACCCCGGGTACCACGGTGCGCGGCCTGGTCAATATGACTGCGATCGCGGCGGCGCGGATAACTAGCGGAGAAAAATAATCAATGCACCTGGTCATTATCCTGCTCGCTGCGCTGGCGTTTTTCATCTACCTGACGCTCGGTACTCGCAGTGATCCGGAAAAGCGCAAGTTGTTCTATCTTTTCGTCGTCATCGACCTGTGGCTGAGCGCCGTGTTTCTCTACCTGCTGGTTACCGCGGTACTGCATTGAGCTGGCGGCTGCCGGCCCGGGTTGCGTGCCGTCGTTCCTGAAATTCAGCATGTCGGCTGAGCGCTAGTTCCGCATTTATTTACAGGTTTATACTTTGCGTATCGTTTTTAAATATAAGGAATCTGATCGTTGCCACGGCGATGATTTTCAATTTTTGGGGTAATTTCATGAGCCATACACAGTATCTCGCCGCGCGACAGCGACTGCAGCGCAGCGAACTCGCCGTCCCCGGGACCAACCCGGGCATGTTCGAAAAGGCGGCCAACAGCGCGGCGGACTATATCTTCCTCGACCTCGAAGACGCTGTCGCGCCCGGTGATAAAATCCAGGCGCGTAAAAATGTCATCGAAGCGCTCAACGATATCGACTGGCGCGGCAAGGGGAAAACCATTTCGGTACGCATCAACAGTCTCGATACGCATTACATGTATCGTGACGTGGTCGATGTGGTGGAGCAGGCCGGTGATCGGCTCGATACGATCCTGATTCCGAAAGTCGGTGTCGCGGCGGATGTTTACATGGTCGATGCGATGTTGACGCAGATTGAAATGGCGCAGGGCTATAGCAACAAGATCGGTATCGAAGCGCTGATCGAAATTACCCTCGGCATGGCCAATGTCGACGCGATCGCAACTTCCAGTCCGCGCATGGAGGCCATGCACTTCGGGGTTGCCGATTATGCCGCGAGCTGTCGCGCGCGCACGACCAATATCGGCGGCCTCAACCCGGATTACCCGGGTGATCAATGGCATCATGGCCTGTCCCGTATGCTGGTGGCCTGCCGTGCCTATGGCCTGCGGGCGATCGATGGCCCGTTCGGCGATTTCAACGACCCGGACGGTTATCTCGATGCCGCGCGCCGTGGCGCCGCGATGGGCTATGAAGGCAAGTGGGCGATACATCCCTCGCAAATCGATCTTGCCAACGAAGTATTCTCACCGCCCGCCGCCGAGGTCGATCGGGCGCGGCGCATCCTGGTGGCGCTCGACGAAGCGGCTGCGCAGGGCAAGGGCGCGGCCCAGCTCGATGGGCGCATGATCGATGCCGCGTCGGCACGCATGGCCGAAAATGTGGTCAACACCGACGCTGCCATCCAGGCCAGACAGTAACCAGGTAGAACGCGGAGCAGATCAATGGACATTCATGAATATCAGGCGAAAGCGCTACTGGCCGAGTTCGGCATGCCGATTGGCAGGGGTGGTATCGCTTACAGTCCCGAGCAGGCTGCCTATCGCGCCAAGGAACTTGGCGGCGAGAAATGGGTGGTCAAGGCGCAGATCCATTCCGGTGCGCGTGGCAAGGCTGGTGGCATCAAGATTTGTGCGACCGAGGATGAAGTACTGGAAGCCGCCAATGAGCTGTTGGGACGACGCCTGGTAACCAACCAGACCGGCCCGCAGGGCAAGCTGGTCGGCCGTTTGTACATCGAGGAAGCGACCGCTATCGAGCGCGAGATTTATCTGGCCTTCGTGCTCGATCGCGCCTCCGAGCGGGTCATGTGTGTCGCCTCGGCCGCGGGCGGCATGGATATCGAGGAAATTGCCGAAAATCAGCCCGACAGCATTGTGCGCGTGCCGATCGAGCCGGCAGTCGGCATGCAGGATTTCCAGGCGCGTGAAATCGCTTTTGCACTGGGTATGGAGGCGGCACAGCTGGCCGAGTCGGTGAAGGCGTTGAAGGCCTGTTACCGCGCGTTTCGCGATCTCGACGCGACCATGGTTGAAATCAATCCGCTGGTGGTTACCACCGACGGCCGCATCATCGCTCTCGACGCCAAGATGGGCTTTGACGATAACGCGTTGTTTCGCCGGCCACAGATTTCCGAACTGCGTGATAAGTCGCAGGAAGACGCGCGTGAAATGAACGCCGCGGACCGCGGTTTGAGCTATGTCGGCCTGGACGGCAATATCGGCTGCATTATCAATGGCGCGGGGCTGGCGATGGCAACCATGGACATGATCAAGCATGTTGGTGGTGAACCCGCCAACTTTCTCGATATCGGCGGTGGTGCGTCACCCGATCGAGTGGCCAAGGCATTTAACCTGGTGTTGTCGGACGAAGGCGTCGATGCAATCCTGGTCAATATTTTCGCCGGTATCAATCGCTGTGACTGGGTTGCCGAAGGTGTGATTCAGGCGATGCAGAAGCTCGATGTGCCGGTACCGGTGGTGGTGCGACTATCCGGCACCAACGTCGAGCTGGGACGCCAGATCCTGGCCGACAGCGATATCGATCTGATTACCGCGGATACGCTGGCCGAGGCGGCGGAAAAGGCCGTTGCCGCCGCCAGGTTCCATCGCTCGGCCAGCGCCGAATCCCGGGAGTAGCCGCAGATGAGCATATTCTTAGATGAAACGACCCCGGTCATCGTACAGGGGTATACGGGTCGTATCGGAACCTTCCACGCCCAGGAAATGATTGACTACGGTACCAATGTCGTCGGTGGCGTAACCCCGGGCAAGGGTGGCGAACGACATCTCGATCGACCGGTGTTCAACACGGTAAAAGATGCCGTACGCGATACCGCAGCCGAGGCGAGCGTGGTCTTCGTGCCACCGCCGTTTGCGGCGGATGCCATCATGGAAGCGGCCGATGCCGGAATCCGTTTTTGCGTCTGTGTAACCGATGGCATACCGGCGCAGGACATGATGCGCGTCAAGCGCTATATGCGCCGCTACAAGCGCGAAGAGCGCATGACTTTAACCGGTCCCAACTGTGCCGGCACTATCAGTCCCGGCAAGGCAATGATGGGCATTATGCCCGGGCATATTTACATGCAGGGTAACGTGGGCCTGATCGGTCGCTCCGGAACGCTTGGCTACGAGGCGGCTTCACAGATGAAAGCCATGGGTATCGGCATTTCGACCGGTGTCGGTATTGGTGGCGATCCGATCAATGGCAGCTCGTTTCTCGATCACCTGGAACGTTTCGAGCAGGATCCGGAAACCCACCTGGTCGTCATGATCGGTGAAATCGGTGGTCCGCAGGAGGCCGCGGCCGCGGCCTATGTGCGCGATCACATGCAAAAGCCGGTGCTCGCCTATATCGCCGGATTGACCGCGCCCAGGGGCCGAACCATGGGGCACGCCGGCGCGATCGTCACCAGTGTCGGCGAATCGGCCGCGGAAAAAGTCGAGATCCTGCGCGAGGCCGGCGTAGGTATCATCGTCAGACCGTCCGAGTTCGGTAACGCGGTCGCCGAGGCGCTGGCCAAACTCTAACCGTAAACTGTCATACCGCGGCTTGACCCGATGCGTCGGACCGGCGGGGGCCAGGCGCCTGGCCAATGGCGCAGGTTATGAGATTCCCGCTTGCGCGGGAATGACAGTTCCGCAAGCCGTGGTATGGCAGGTTTTTGCTCGTCACGCTGGTGGATCGAAATGAAATGGCTCGCCAAGAGCTTCGACAATACGCTCATCGCGCGAATACACATCGTTGAAAAAATGCACTACGCCATCAGGTGTGACCATGGCGGTCCAATAGAGCAGCAACACCGGCATCGGCGTCGACAGGAACACTGTTTTTGTTTCCCCTTCGTCCAGTACCTGCTGAAATTTTTCCCGGTTCCAGCCGTCGCCGTCCAGTAATTTTTCTGCCAGGCCGAACGGATTCTCGACCCGAATGCAGCCGTGGCTAAATGCTCGATCTGCCTTGTCGAACAGAGACTTGCTCGGCGTGTCGTGCAGGTAGACGGAGTGTTCGTTGGGGAACATGATCTTGACCCGACCCAGTGCGTTATCCGGACCCGGACGCTGTACCAGCCAGACCGGGAAATTGCGTTCCGTTATATTTTTCCAGTTTATGCTCGATGGTTCGACTAACTTGCCGCTCTGGTCTTTCAGATCGAAGTCCCGGCTGGAGAAGTAATTCGGGTCGCGCTTGATTTTTGGCAAGATCTCTTTGGTCGCGATACTGTATGGCACAGTCCACGTTGGATTCACCACCAGGTATTTGATTTCAGCACGAAACACCGGGGACTGATGAAAGGTACTGCCTACCTGAACCTTGGTTTCCCAGGCGATTTTTCTGCTACGCAGTACATAGGCTCGAAAACCCGCGATATTAACCAGCACGAAATCGTCTTCGAGATCATCGAGCACCCAGCGCGCACGTTCGATATTTACTTTAAGTTGCTCGACTCGCTTCTCGACCGGAACGTTCAATGCGCGCAGGGTTGCCGGACCGATAACGGCATCATTATCGAGGCCATGGCGCTGTTGAAAATGACGCACTGCCTGTTGCAGGGATTCATCATAGATAACTGGTTTATCATCGGTGTCGCGTGGCGAGAGGTCGCCACTGACTATCAGACGTTGCGCGAGAACCTGCAGGCGGACATCGCTAGCACCCGGTCTCAATGTCGGGCCATCCGGAATGACTGGCCAGCCACCGTGCGCGGCTATCTGGCGATATTCCGCGAGAGCTGCCTGTAATTCCTGGTAAAACCAGCCGCGCGGAAAGAAAGTACTCAGAAAATCTGTTAGTGAAGGAGAGTCAATAGCGCGCTGGATGGCGATTGCCGGATCGACGTCATTGAGATCGCGGCGAAAATTCCAGTTCGAATCGAGCGAGTACGGATTCACCTTGCCAAACAACTGGTGATAACCGAGGCGTACCAGGCTGTCGGTCAAAACAAGATCTTGCATGGCCTTTTGTTCAGGCGAAGCCTGACGGCCGGCGAGTAGTTCAGCGTAGGTGATCTCCACTCGAGCAAGATGATAGTCGGATGGGTCCAGCCCGTCGGCTGGCCGTCGCCTTGATCGCTGTAAGCAGTTCCCCGATCTGTCGCTGGTCATTCCAGGCAGGTAAATAACTTCGCTGCTCGTAGAATTCCAGCAGCAGGTTGACCGATGCAATACTGGCGTCACTATTACTCAACGAGCCGCTGTTTACGAGCTGTTCCAGTTCGATGCGGAGTGCATTGCTGTCTTTCAGGTCATCAGCCAGCGCCAGTTGCAGCGTAAAAACCTGCACAAACATAAGCAACCAGGCAAATTTTGTGAACTTTTGGTACATTTTTTTAAGGTCCTGTTATAGGAAAAATGGTCCTGGAGCGCCTATAATATGCGATCAATGAGCGACATGAATAAAAAATTGACGAAACTGACAGGTTTCCTGCGTGCGGCAGTACTTACGAGCGGCGTTCTCCTGCCACTCAACAGTATGTCCAGTGTCGATGAGCGGAGTTTGTCGTTTTATCACACGCACACGCAAAAAACCCTTGAGGTTACTTACGCGGTCGGCGGCGAGTACGTGGAGTCCGCGCTTGAGGAGATCAACGATTTTCTGGGCGATTTTCGCACCGGCGATGCCGTGGTGATCGATCCTGTATTACTCGACATTATTTACGATGTGCGCGCCAGCCTGGGCAGCAACGATACCTATGAGGTCATTTCGGCGTATCGCTCTCCCAAAACCAACCAGATGTTGCGTGACGCCAGCAGCGGTGTTGCGAAGAAAAGCCAGCACCTGCTCGGCAAGGCAATCGACGTACGCCTCAGGAACGTTGCCAGCAGCGATTTGCGTGACGCCGCGCTCAGAATGAAACGCGGCGGCGTCGGCTACTACGAAAAATCTAATTTCGTGCACATCGATACGGGCAGAGTCAGGCGCTGGTAGCCGGCGCACAGGCCAATTCAAGCCCCAGACTGACATTCTTATCTCCCGTTCATTCCGGGACGGGGAGTCGTTGTGAAAAGCCTGCGCAGCCCGGCGCGAATCTCGAACTCTAACCGTCCTCCCCGCAGACATTTATGTCATCCCCGCGAAAGAGGCGGTCCGACGTATCGGGAGCTGGTAACGTGCCATCGTCCCAAGATCCCCGCTTTCGCGGGGATGACTGGTTTCCATGGGAATACCTTGTTTCGCGGAGGTGATATGTGTCGCGAAGATGGCATTTTATACATCGGGACGCGGCAGGTTGATGGAGATGTTGTCAGGTCCAGCGATTCAGGGCGGATTCGAATTCTTCTCGACTGATGTCGATCGCGCCGAGCGATTGCAAATGGCCGGTCGGTAGCTGGCAGTCGATCATTTCGTAGCTGGCTGAATCGACCAGGTACTTCAGGCACAGTTTCGACGTATTGGCCATCTTGCTGAACATGGATTCCCCAAAAAATACCTTGCCGAGCGCAATGCCGTATAGCCCGCCGACGAGTTCGCCCTGGTGGCGGCATTCGATCGAATGGGCGAAACCGGCGTGGTGCATTTCGACAAAGGCATCGATCATTTGCGGATTAATCCAGGTACCGCTCTGTCCCTGACGATCTTCGGCGCAGGCCTGGATTACCGCCTCGAAGTCCTGGTCGCGGGATAACTGGAAGCGTTGCTGGCGGGCCAGCTTCTGCAGGCTCCTGCTCTGGTGAAAACGCCGCGGGTAGAGCACGGTGCGCGGCGCCGGGGTCCACCACAGTATCGGCTCGTTTTCGCTAAACCACGGGAAAATGCCCTGTCGATAGGCGGCCAGCAGCCATTCGATGCTGAGCAGTCCCCCGGCGGCGAGTAAACCCGCAGGCTCGGCAAGCGCCGACGTGGTATCCGGGAAATGTGGATTTGCGCTTGGTTCTAACCATGGAATCATATAAAAATCAGATATTTATATAATATACTTAAAGTAAATTAACTTCACTCTGTCGCCTTGTACGGCGAATGATCGAGCAGGTCTGCCTGGTAACTCTGAATGTAACGCTGCTCCTGTCCCAGGAACTGACCGATCGCTTCACGAAATTGCGCATTGGCTATCCAGTGACCCGACCAGGTCCTGGTTGGCAAAAACCCGCGACTCAATTTATGTTCACCCTGTGCGCCGGGGTCGAAACATTGCAGGTTTTCGGCGATGCAGTAGTCGATGCCCTGGTAGTAGCAGCATTCAAAGTGCAGGTCGCGGAAGTATTGATCGCAGCCCCAGACACGACCATAAAGGTGCGTATCGCTGCGAAAAAACAAGGAAGCCGCGACGATTTTTCCATGCTGGCGAGCGATCGTCGCCAGTGTCTGCTGCGGCATATTTTCACCCAGGTGCCGAAAAAATGCCGGGGTCAGGGTCGCGGTACCATATTTACGCTGGTAAATTCCGGCATACAGGTCGTGGATGCGTTGCCAGTCATCGGCGCTGATGGTTGCGCCGGTCTGCATCGCGATCGTGAGATCCTGGCTGTCTACGCTGCGACGTTCCTTGTTGATGTTTTTGCGTTTGCGCGAACTCAAATGCCCCAGGAAATCGGCAAAATCGCGGTAGCCCTGGTTTTGCCAGTGAAACTGCACGTCACTGCGCAGCAAGATGTCTTTATCCTCCAGCGCTTCGAGAACCGGCTGACGTTCGAACAGGATATGCCAGGAGCTCAAGTCCTGGTCATCGCAAAATCCCTGGATCGCCCGGCACAGCGTTTCGCGCAGTAACTGCCGGTCTTCCTCGTCGGGCACTAACTCGTAGTTGATCAGGAAACGATCACCGGTTGCCGGGGTGTAGGGAATGGCTGAAACCAGTTTGGGGTAGTAGTCGAGCCCGCTGCGCTGGTAGGCATTGACCCAGGCATGGTCGAAAACCAGTTCACCGTAAGAGTTGGTTTTAATGTAACAGGGGATTGCAGCGATCAGCTGCTGGGCGCGATGAATCAGGAAATAGACTGGATGCCAGCCAAACGGCTCGAGACAGTCGTGCAGCTCGAGCCCGTGCAGGAAGCAGTGTCGTGTAAACGGGTAGCTGGTATCACCTAGCGCGTCCCAGTCGGCGACCGGGACCTCACCCAGGGAGTGAGTGACGCTGACCTGCAACTCGACATTATTCAAGTTCCTTGGCATCGAGATATTTTTCGGCATCGAGTGCCGCCATGCAACCCGTGCCTGCCGAAGTGACCGCCTGGCGGTAAACATGGTCCATGACATCACCCGCGGCAAACACGCCCTCGACACTGGTTGCGGTGGCGTTGCCATCGGCTCCGCTTTGTACGCTGATATAACCGCCTTTCATATCGAGCTGCCCGGCGAACAGGTCGGTATTGGGCCTGTGGCCGATCGCAATAAAGATACCGCTCACATCGAGCTCACGGGTACTGTCATCCTGGACGTTGCGGATGCGCAGCCCGGTGACGCCGGAATCATCCCCCAGCGCCTCGTCGAAAACGCTGAACCATTCGATGTTGACGTTGCCATTCTTTTCTTTTTCAAACAATTGATCCTGCAGGATTTTTTCCGAACGCAGCTTGTCACGCCGGTGCACCAGCGTCACTTCGGCGGCGATGTTGGATAAATACAGCGCTTCTTCGACCGCGGTATTGCCGCCACCGATAACCGCGACCTTCTGATTTCTGAAAAAGAATCCGTCACAGGTGGCGCAGGCGGAAATCCCCTTGCCGTGAAATTTTTCTTCGGAGGGTTCGCCGAGGTACATCGCGCTCGCACCGGTGGCGATAATCAGCGCGTCACAACTGTATTCGCCGCTGTCACCCACCAGCCGCTTCGGGTTTTCATTTAGAAACACGGTGTTGATATGGTCGAAAATGATTTCGGTGTCGAACCGCTCCGCATGCTGTTGCATGCGTTGCATCAGTACCGGGCCGGTCAAACCTTCGACATCACCTGGCCAGTTATCGACGTCGGTGGTGGTCATCAACTGGCCACCGGCTTCGAGCCCGGTAATCAGGGTAGGGTTCAGATTGGCGCGCGCGGCGTAAACCGCGGCCGAGTATCCAGCCGGGCCGGAGCCGAGAATAATCACGCGGCTATGCTTGGTATCGGACATTAAATGCTCTCAGGATCACAGGGCTAAAAAAGAAGCCCATAGTAATGGGAAAAAATATAAATGACTATATGGCGATCGGGCAGTTTTTTTCAATAGGATTAATTCTGGTTCCCGTGCAGGATGATCATGTAAAATAGGCCGATTTTATGCAGGGCATTTAACCTAGTGGCGCAAGCAAGATCCAAATTACCCTCGGCTGATCGGGAAACCCGGCTGATGTTTACCGCACAGATGAATCAACGTTTGCGCGAAGCAGGCATGTTGTTGTCGTTTGCCCTGGCGGGCTATTTCCTGGTCGCGATGTTCAGTTACGATGTGCAGGAGCAATACGTACTCGTAGTCTTAGTACAGGACATAACAT
>CAWCBX010000204.1:0-3891 GCA_963793595.1 uncultured Gammaproteobacteria bacterium
TTTTGTCCTCTACTGGTTCAGTTAGTTGCTGGTTTTGACCGCCTCGGCGATAATTTCAACGCCGATCCCGTCACCGGCCAATATTGCAATTTTACTAGTCATCGTCGCTCCTACTTCAACCAGGGCATGGCGTCATAATACTGCTGCTCAAACGACTTGATATCTGCAGCGTGCTGCATTGTCAGTCCTATATCGTCGAGTCCGTTTAGCAGGCAGGATTTGCGAAACTCATCGACCTCGAAACTCATTTCAATACCTTGGGGTGTACTGACTAGCTGCTTTTCCAGATCGACACTTAGCTGATAGTCCGGGACGCGATTCCAGCTCGTCAAACAGTTGATCCACCAGGTCATCACCCAACGCAATCGGTAACAGTCCGTTCTTGAATGAATTATTGTAAAAAATATCGGCGAAACTGGGGGCGATAACAACCTTAAAGCCAAAATCCATCAACGCCCAAACCGCATGTTCGCGCGACGAACCACAGGCAAAGTTTTCCCGCGCCAGTAAAATCTGCGCATGTTTAAAAGGAATCTTGTTAAGCACAAAATCCGGATTCAGGCGGCGTTCAGCATTGTTCTGACCAGGTTCGCCAGGATCAAGATAACGCCAGTCGTCAAACAGGTTTATGCCAAACCCGGAACGCTTGATCGACTTGAGATACTGTTTGGGAATAATCGCATCGGTATCGATGTTGGGACGATCGATTGCGGCGACGATACCGGTAAATTTTTCAAATTTTTCCATGACGTCCTCTACAGCTCGCGCACATCAACAAAATGGCCTTTAATCGCCGCTGCCGCAGCCATCGCCGGCGACACCAGATGGGTGCGGCCACCCTGCCCCTGGCGGCCCTCGAAATTTCGATTCGAAGTCGAGGCACAACGTTCTCCCGGTTCGAGTCGATCGGCATTCATGGCCAGGCACATCGAACATCCAGGTTCGCGCCATTCGAATCCTGCCTCGACAAATATCCGATCCAGCCCTTCGTCTTCTGCCTGCTGCTTGATCAGTCCTGAACCCGGTACCACCATGGCCAGCTTGATGTTATTCGCCACTTTGTGACCTTTGACAATGCTAGCCGCGGCACGCAAGTCCTCAATTCGTGAATTGGTACAGGAGCCGATGAAAACTTTATCTAACGAAACCTGCTCGAAAGGGGTATTCGCCTGCAGCCCCATATAATCGAGAGCAGTCTGCATGCCGCCAGCCTTGATGGGGTCCGGCTCCTTTGCCGGATCCGGGATATTACTGGTGACACTGCAGACCATTTCAGGGGAGGTTCCCCAGGTCACCTGTGGTGTAATATCGCTGGCATCAATAAAAACCTCTCGCTCGAAAACCGCATCCGCATCGGTATGTAAATC
Organism: uncultured Gammaproteobacteria bacterium; assembly: GCA_963793595.1. Lineage (GTDB taxonomy): Bacteria > Pseudomonadota > Gammaproteobacteria. Next base: position 1,368 of record CAWCBX010000204.1, read on the forward strand.
ACTCCAGCAAGCGACCGCCCTGTCCCAGATTTCGCCCCGGGGGGCAAACGGGCGTCCCTTGACATAATCCAGTGTAGTCTGATCACAGGCGATCAGCCCCGCACGTGCACCGGCTTCAATGGTCATGTTACAGACGGTCATCCGACCTTCCATGGACAGACTGGTTATTGCTTCACCGGCAAACTCGATCGTGCAGCCAGTGCCACCAGCAGTGCCAATGACGCCGATAATATGCAAAACGATATCCTTAGCAGTAACTACCCGCGGGCACTGCACCGTCGACGGTAACGCGCATATTTTTTGATTTCTTCTGGATCAGGCATTGCGTCGCCATGACATGCTCTACTTCAGAGGTGCCTATGCCAAAGGCAAGTGCTGCAAATGCACCATGGGTCGATGTATGTGAATCCCCACAGACCACGGTCATGCCCGGCAGGGTTGCCCCCTGCTCCGGACCGATTACGTGCACGATGCCCTGACGTATATCTCCCATCTTGAATTCGGTGAGCGCATACTTATCACAATTCTGGTTGAGCGTGTCTACCTGCAGGCGCGCGATCGGGTCGGTAATTCCGAGCTCAAGCCCGGTGGTTGGCACATTATGGTCTGGCACCGCCAGGATCGAACGCTTACGCCATAACGGCCGCTGCGCGATTTCGAGTCCTTCGAAAGCCTGTGGTGAAGTGACTTCATGTACCAGATGGCGATCGATATAGAGCAACGCGGTGCCATCATCATCACAACGCACCTGGTGCAATTCCCATATTTTGTCGTAGAGCGTTTTTCCAGCCATGTTAATCATCCGCATAAAACTTGCTGGAGTTTACGCTCACATCTAAAATAACTCTAATTCATAATTTTCATCATTTTAATTCCAATTAGGAATCCATATGCAGATTAACCAGATAAGTGCCTTCCTCGCGGTTGCCGAACTCGGTTCATTTTCGCTGGCCGCCGAGCAACTGCACATCACTCAGCCCGCGGTAAGCAAGCGCATTCGCCAGTTGGAAATCAGCATCAACACTGCACTGTTCGACCGCATTAGCAAACGCATCATCCTGACGCCGAATGGAAAGGCATTCAAACCTCATGCCGAGCGTATTCTGCAGGAATTGAAATCCTATCGTTTCAGTTTGAGTCGACAACAGGACTCGCCGTCGGGAAGTCTGAGCTTTGCCACCAGCCATCACATAGGACTACACCGGTTACCAGGGACATTGAGAGATTTCAAAATTCGTTATCCGCAGGTAGATCTCGACCTGCATTTCATGGATTCGGAGGACGCCTGTATTGCGATCGCGAATAACGAACTGGAACTTGCTATCGTCACCTTGCCTGAGCTTGCCGACGAAAAACTCCATTGCGAGCCAGTCTGGATTGATCAACTGGTGGTCGTCACCGCGGACGATCATCCGCTCGCCGGCGAGCAGGAAATTGATCCAGCAGAACTACTGGAACATGCTGCGATTCTGCCGTCGCCTGGCACATTCACGCGCAATATCATCAATAGTCTTTTTGCCGCCAGCAAGGATCAACTCAAAATTATTCTGGAAACCAATTACCTTGAAACCATCAAGGTAATGGTGGCAGCTAATCTCGGCTGGAGCATCCTGCCACAGAGCATGGTCGACGCAAGCCTCAGCAGTCATCGTCTGCGCGGCCTTGATGTGCAACGCCGACTCGGCATAGTGACGCGTAAAAATCGAACCCTGTCGCTTAGTTCCACCGCAATGATCGAGTTACTACGAAATTGCAGAGTTGATAACTCGCAATAAAGAACTAATCTGTAGCTTGATATTTGTAACTGCATTTACCGGGTTTATAGCTATATTCAGTTCGACCACATTCAAGGAGACCCCAATGCGTCCGTCAATGATATCCCTGTTTTTCGCCGTGGCACTTGTCATCAGTTCCAGCAGTTTTGCCGGTGAGGTGAGTCGCGCACTGTTCACGATTGGTATCGATAACCGTGAACCGGTGATCATGGTGGACAGCATCGACAGCAGTTCCTATACGTCGATTTCATTTTTTACCGAGTTAAACGATTTATCCGGCCACAACATTACCCACCAGTGGACCCATAACGACAAGGTCATGTTTGAAAAAACCTTTGAAGTCAAAGGAGCGCGCTGGCGCGTCTGGACCAGCAAGACCCTGGCGCCGTCCTGGACCGGCACCTGGACGGTAAACGTGCTTGACGACGATCGCGCGGTATTGACCAGTAAATCTTTTGAATACCAGTAAGCTGAATTGAAGCCCGCAAAAACCCCACGGCTTGCCGTGGGGTTTTTTTATACCCGGGTGAAATCTACAGATCGACTAAGGCCATGTAGAAGCGAGAGCACGATGCCGCTGGACACAATGCACACGGTGTTTTAGAGTCAAATTTTCTCGCACAGCTGATCAAAATGATTTGGTTCAGGCGCGTATTTTATAGCCTTGTTGTCTTCGCGATAATTCAGATCGCTTATTATTACCCGCAGATGCCCGACGTTCTGGCGTCACATTTCGATAGCCTGGGGGT
>CAWCBX010000205.1:0-11241 GCA_963793595.1 uncultured Gammaproteobacteria bacterium
TGGCCAGTTGTTTCGTAATCGTCGCGGTGGCTATCTCAGTTTCGATCACATGGATCTCGAAAAGGGCTACGTACAGTCGCACCCCGATGGTTTCGGCTTCGTCACCCCGGAATCCGGCGGGAAAGACATCTTCCTGCCCGCGCGTCAGATGCGCACGCTAATGAATGGCGACAAGGTGGCAGTAAAGATTGCCAGCTTCGACGAACAGCGTGGCCGCGCCGAGGGCGCCCTGGTGTCGGTGCTCGAGCGAGCGCACCAGTCGCTGGTAGGCAGATATTACCGGGAAAGCGGTATCGAGTATGTCGTGCCCGACGACAAGCGCCTGGTACAGGATGTGCTGCTCAATCGTGAAGTGGGCCATAACGCGAATCCTGGGGACATCGTGCTGGTGCGGATTATCGAGTATCCGTCCAATCACAACCAGCCGATCGGCCTCATCGAGCAGGTGTTGGGACAGGAGAATGCGCCTGGAATGGAAGTCACCATCGCCGTCAACACGCACCACATCCCAAATCAATGGAACGATGCGGTGCTGGACTCGATACGTAACCTGAGTGATGAGGTGGCCGAGCAGGACAAGCAGGATCGACGCGACATGCGCGAGCATGCCTTCGTCACTATCGATGGTGCCGACGCGCGCGATTTTGATGATGCCGTTTACTGTGAACCCATCGCTGACGGGTTCCGGCTTTTCGTCGCGATTGCCGACGTGGCGCATTACGTGCCGAGCGACTCCGCGCTAGACCGGGAGGCACGTCTCCGCGGCACCTCGGTGTACTTCCCGGGCGAAGTCATCCCGATGTTGCCCGAAGCCCTGTCCAATGGACTTTGTTCATTAAACCCTGAAGTCGACCGCCTGTGCCTGGTCTGTAGCATGGACATCGATACGCAGGGCACGATCAAGCAGTTCGAATTTTTTGAAGCCGTCATTCACTCGCAGGCACGCCTGATTTACGACGACGTCGCCACGGTTTTATTTGCAGGCGAAAAACCGGGCAAGGAACCCATCGCAAAAGTTGTCGCGGACCTGGGCAATCTCAGGCAGGTATACGAGGCTTTGGCCAGGGCGCGCAAGCGGCGGCATGCGATAGAGTTCGAAACCCGGGAAGTCTTATTTGTTTACGACCAGCAGCGTAAAATTGAAGCGATCGTGCCCTATGAACGCAACCAGGCCCATCTGTTGATAGAGGAATGCATGATCGCCGCCAATATTTGTGCGGCACGGATACTGAAAAAGCATAAGCTGCCGACGCTCTACCGTAACCACGAAGGCGCTAATGCCGATAAGTTGCCTAACCTGCAGGAATTCCTCGCCAGCTTTGGTATTAGCCTGGGTAGTGAAAATCCGACGCCGACAGATTACGCGAGGATCGTCGCGCAGGCGAAGGAACGCCCCGAGGCCGATATGATTCAGACGGTTGTGCTGCGTTCGATGCTGCAGGCAACTTATAGTCCGGATCCGAAAGTTGGCCATTTTGGCCTGGCGCTGAAGGATTACGCGCATTTCACCTCACCGATTCGACGTTACCCCGATCTGCTGGTACATCGCGGCATCAAGCACTGGATAAAACATAACAGCGCTGCCGGATTCGACTATGACCTGGCGCAAATGACCGCGCTTGGAGAATCCTGCTCGCGTTATGAACGCCGCGCCGAAGACGCGACGCGCGATGCAGCTGACTGGCTCAAATGCGAGTTCCTGCAGAAGCATATCGGTAAGCAATATAGCGGCATTGTCGCTGCGGTCACCAATTTCGGTCTGTTCGTGCGGCTCGATGAGTTATTGATCGACGGCCTGGTACACGTGACCTCGCTCAAGCGCGATTACTATCAATTCGATCCGGCCCATCACCGCCTGGTCGGTGAAAGAACCGGGCGTAGCTACCAGCTTGGCGATCGGCTGGAGGTAGCAGTGGTCAGGGTAGACATGGAACAGCGCAAGATTGACTTTGACCTGGCGGGGAAGGACGCCGATGGATCCGGTATAAGCACGAAACGCGGTGCTAAAAAGGACAAAACCCGGAAAAAAGATAAAACCAGGAAAAAAGACAGGACCAGAACCAGGCCCAGATGAGTAGCAGCGTTGTTATCGGTATCCATGCGGTATCTCGGCGTTTACAACAGGCGCCGGAGCAGTGTATCGAACTGATTTGTGCGGATAAGCGTAACCCGCGCCTGCTGCAATTGATCGATCAGGCGCGTCAGGCCGGAATCGAGGTCCGCATCGAAGATCGTGCCCATTTGACGCAACTCAGCGGCACCAGCAAACACCAGGGTTGCCTGCTGCAAACACTGGATTCTGCTCCACTGATGGACTTCCAGCAATGCCTGCAGGCTATCGGGCCACAATCATTGCTGCTGGTGCTTGACGGAATACAGGATCCGCATAATCTCGGCGCGTGTTTACGTACCGCCGATGCCTGTGGCGTGGACGCGGTCATCATCCCCCGGGATCGGGCGGTCAAGGTCAACGCGACGGTACGCAAGGTCGCCGCCGGGGGTGCCGAATCGGTACCGGTCATCGAAGTCACCAACATCACACGCAGTCTGAAAGACCTGCAACAGGCCGGTGTATGGATTTTCGGTACCAGCGGTAGCGCTGCCGACAGCCTCTATGATCACGACTTTAACGGGCCGGTGGCACTGGTCATGGGCGCCGAAGGTTCGGGTTTGCGTCGCTTGACCATGGCGTCCTGTGATCATCTGCTGAAACTGCCGATGCACGGACAGGTGGAAAGCCTTAATGTGTCGGTTGCGACCGGGGTCTGCCTGTACGAGATTTTACGCTCCAGAAGCGCTTGCGGCCGGGCCTAGGGTCGGGTAAAATCCGCGCTCGCTGTTCAGCCGCCCACAAGGGCTGGTTGATACTCCTTGCTCCACAGGGCTGATCCTGGGGGCAGTTTCCCACGAGGAGAACAAATGAGACATTACGAAATTGTGTTTCTGGTCCACCCTGACCAGAGTGAGCAGGTGCCCGCGATGGTAGAACGCTATCGCAGCATGATTACCAACTCTGGTGGTGCCGTCCACCGTGAAGAGGACTGGGGTCGTCGCCAGCTTGAATTTCCGATCAAGAAAATCCACAAGGCGCACTACGCGTTGATGAACATCGAGTGCAGCAATGAAGTGCTCGATGAACTCGAATCTGCGTTTCGCTTCAATGATGCGGTACTGCGGCACCTGACGCTCAGCTGCAAAGCAGCCGAGACCGAGAAATCAGCGATGATGAAGGAAGTCGAGCGTGAAGAGTCGGCGAAATTCACCGATCGTAAACCTGCCGCAAGCACTGACGAAGTTGTCGCAACTGTCGCGGCTGATGATGGTGCTGTCGCCACCGCCGAACTGGTCGCGGAAGCGGAAGTGATTGCCGAGATGGAAGTCGTCGCCGAAGCCGACGCTGCCGTTGCTGAAGAAGCCGTTGCTGAAGAAGCCGTTGCCGAAGAAGAGGTCAAATAGTCATGTCACGTTATTTTCGACGCAAGCGTTTTTGCAAATTCACCGCCGAAGGGATCGAGCAGATCGATTACAAGGATCTGGAAACCCTCAAGGAATACATCACTGAAACTGGTAAAATCGTACCTAGCCGCGTGACCGGAACCAAGGCGAGATACCAGCGTCAGCTCGCGACTGCGATCAAGCGCGCCCGGTTTCTTTCCCTGCTGCCTTATACCGATCAGCACAAGCTGAGGTAAGGCTGATGAGTGTCACGATGTTGGCACTGGCGAGATTTACCCTCAAGGGACCATACCAGGCAGCATTGGTGGTAGGTCTACTTGCGGTGCTGGCGGTATTAATCCCGCCGATGGTCCCGAGTACCGTCTTCGGGGTGCTGGTTGCTTCGCTAAGCATGCTGCTGTCATGCACCCTGGTGGGTCTGATCATTTTAACCCAGGGATCGGTATCGGGATTGAAGGCGATCGGTGTATCGATGCTCGGTATTACCCTGGTGGCGTGGGCTTTGATCAATGCGCCGGAACTCGGTCTGTGGACCGGACTGGTGCAATGGTTGCCAATCATACTGCTGGCGCAAACCTTGCGTACCAGCAATTCGCTGGCGCTGACCATGTTGCTCGGATTGCTGCTTGGGGTTATCGCCATTGCTGCCCAGTACCTGGTCTGGGGCGACCTGGAAGCCGAGATGATAGCGCAGACGATCCAGCGTATGGGTTCGACAGATCATCTGGATGCACAGCTCGTGGAAAGGAATATCCAGCTGGTGCGACTGTTCGTACTGGCGATGGTGGCCATGGCATACCTGCTGTTTATGCTGATCGTAATGATCGCCAGATGGATGCAGGCAAGCCTCGCCGAATCGGCAGGGTTTGGCCAGGAGTTCCGCGCCTTGACCCTGGGGAAACCCGCTGCGGCAGTTGCGCTGGGCCTGGTGCTGGTAAGTATCTGGGTAGCGCAGACCTGGTTGAGCAGCCTGGCTTTCCTGGTGGTGATCGCGTTTATGTTCCAGGGCGTGGCGGTGGTACACAGCAAGGTAGCGCAACATAAGCAGGCGTGGCTGTTGCTTGGACTGTTTTACGCGTTATTGCTGGTATTCCCGCAGGCCGTGGCGCTGACAGCGATCACTGGAGTAATTGATAACTGGTTGGTTTTCAGGAAAAATGCTGTAAAACCAAATGACGAAAATGAACTTTAGATAAGAGGTAATCCGATGGAAGTCATCCTTCTGGAAAATATTGAAAACCTGGGCTCTGTGGGTGACAAGGTTAATGTTAAATCAGGTTTTGCGCGTAACTACCTGGTACCGCATGCCAAGGCCAAGGTTGCTACTGCCGCGAATGTGGCGGAGTTTGAGGCGATTCGGGCAGAACTTGAAAAGGCGGCGGCCGAGGCCCTGGCGACAGCGGAATCCCGCAAGCAGGCGATCGAAGCGCTCGGTGCTATTGAAATCACCGCCAAGGTCGGTTCTGAAGGCAAGCTGTTTGGATCGATCGGGGTTGCAGATGTCTGCGAGGCGATCGAAGCCAATGGTCAAACGGTAGAGAAAAGTGAAATCCGCATGCCTGAAGGGGCCTTGCGCAGCGTCGGCGAGCATATCGTCGATATTCATCTTTATACCGATGTAGACACCCAGGTCACGGTTAATATCATCGGCGAAGAATAAATAATCGCTGATTGTTGTTTTTTTGGGAAAGGCTGCTGCATTAGCAGCCTTTTTCTTTTCTGCCCCGCTAAAAAAGGTTTATCATTACCGACCCATGCCGATCTTCCTGAAGCCGTAATATGTCTGAAATAACCTCCCGCGTTGCTGAATTGAGCCAACGCGTCGATGACCTCAAGGTCCCGCCTCATTCGATGGAGGCGGAACAGTCGGTTATCGGGGGCTTGATGCTGGATAACCAGTCATGGGATGAGGTTGCGGATATCGTCAACGAGCAGGATTTCTATCGCCACGACCACAGCCTTATCCTCAGGGCGATCAACGCCCTTGCCGGAGACGACAAGCCCTATGATGTCGTCACCGTATCGGAATGGCTGGGCTCCAGGGGCGAACTCGAAACCATCGGTGGTCTCGCTTATCTTAGTATTCTGGCCAACGACACCCCGACCGCGGTTAACGTCAAGGCCTATGCCAATATCGTTCGTGAATACTCGATTCTGCGCAGCCTGATCCAGATTGGTAACGAAATATCAGCCAGCGCGTACAATTCCGATGGCCGTCCGAGCAAGGAATTGCTCGATGAGGCCGAACGCAAGGTGTTCATGATTGCCGAACAGAGCGCCGGCAGCCGCGATGGATTCGAAGCGATCAACGACCTGCTCGGACGTGCCGTCAAGCGGGTCGAGGAAATGTATCGTAGCAAGGAATCGATTACCGGTATCGCCACCGGTTTCAACCTGTTTGACGATAAGACTTCCGGGCTACAGAGGTCCGACCTGGTGATCATCGCCGGGCGCCCGTCGATGGGCAAGACCAGCTTCGCGATGAATATCGCGGAGAATGCCGCCCTGAATGGCGAAAAAGCGGTGGCAGTGTTCAGCATGGAAATGCCGGGTGAGCAGCTGGCGTTGCGCATGATGTCGTCCCTGGGGCGCATCGATTCGCATAATTTGCGTACTGGTAAACTGGATGACCATGACTGGCCGCGCCTGATTTCCTCGGTCAACATGCTCTCCAAGGCGAAGCTGTTTATCGACGATACCCCTGCACTGACACCAACCGAGTTACGCGCGCGCACGCGCCGGTTAAAGCGTGAGCATGGGCTCGATATGGTGATTATCGACTACCTGCAGCTGATGCAGGTAGCGGGCTCTACCGAGAACAGGGCAACCGAAATTTCGGAGATTTCACGTTCCCTGAAGGCACTGGCAAAGGAACTGAACGTGCCGGTGGTGGCGCTGTCGCAGTTGAACCGGAGTGTCGAGCAGCGTCCGGACAAAAGACCGGTCATGTCCGATCTGCGTGAATCAGGCAGTATCGAGCAGGATGCGGATGTCATCCTGTTCATTTATAGAGATGAAGTGTACAACCCTGAAAGTGCCGACAAGGGGGTGGCCGAGCTGCTGATTCGTAAGCAGCGTAACGGGCCCATCGGCATGGTTAAACTGGCCTTTCTGGGACAGTACACCCGCTTCGAGAATCTCGCCTTCGATCAATATGGGGGCGAATTTGAATAGCCATGGGGCGAACCGGCGTTCACGCGCAATCATCGATCTGGCGGCACTAAGAAACAATTACCGGTACTTAAAACAACAGGCAGGCGGCAACCGTTTGATCGCGGTGGTCAAGGCCGATGCCTATGGCCATGGTGCAGTCGAAGTCGCACGCGCGTTGCCCGATGCCGATGCTTTCGCGGTCGCCGCGGTGGGGGAGGCGGTGGCGTTACGCGAAGCCGGGATCGAACAAAAAATCCTCGCCCTGGGCGGGTTTATCCGTGCCGACGAATTGCAGACCTGTATCGATCACGCGATCGACCCGGTGCTGCATCATCAATTTCATCTTGATTGTCTGCGCGACCACCCGAACCTGCACGACCTCGAGGTCTGGCTGAAAATCGATTCGGGCATGGGCAGGCTGGGGTTTCCGCCACAAAGCGTGCCGCAGATTATCGATTTCCTGGTTGGGCTGGATAGCCTCGGCAGCCTGCGCATGATGACCCATCTCGCCAGTGCTGACGATGTCGACAATAGCTTCACCGAAACGCAACTGGAGCAGGTCAGGTCCCTGCAACTCGATGAGTATGAATGGGGCATTGCCAATTCTGCCGGGGTGCTCGGTTGGCCCGCGACTCATCATCTGTGGGCGAGGGCGGGTATAGCCCTCTATGGCGCAGATCCATTATCGGATAGCAAGACAGCACAGCGAGACCTCGAGCCCGTAATGACGATGAAGTCGTCGGTCATCGCGGTCAATCCGCATCGCAAGGGCGATATGATCGGGTATGCCAACACCTATACCTGTCCACAAGATATGGTCATCGCCGTGGTTGCGGCCGGTTATGCCGATGGTTATCCGCGGCACAAGATCGATACCGCGCAGGTCGAAATCCACGGGCAGCTGTGCGATGTCGTCGGTCGAGTATCGATGGATATGATCACGGTCGACGTCAGCCAGCTGGGTGAGGTAAAGCTGGATGATGAAGTCACGCTGTTCGGGTCCTCGCCACTGGTCAACCACGTCGCCGAGTGTTCGCAAACCATCGCTTACGAGATCCTGTGCAATGTCGGCGCCCACGTTCGTCGGGAATACGTTGGATAAATCTTACTTGTAATTGTCATCCCGCGGCTCGATCGCTACTTTTAGTCATTCCCGCTATTTCCCCCGAGTCATTCCCGCGAAAGCGGGAATCTCGCAAAGGCGCCAGGCGCCAGGATCCGCAGTTGCAGGTATAACAACTTAATAATTTACACTGGCATATTCAACTAAATATCCGTAGAATCGCGCCTTCAAAATTATGCGCCTGTAGCTCAGCTGGATAGAGTACTCGGCTACGAACCGAGCGGTCGGGAGTTCGAATCTCTCCAGGCGCGCCATCTTTAAACCCTTGTAGGTCAGTGACTTGCAAGGGTTTTTTAATGTAACTCCTAAGCTGTTATATTCCCAGGTGTAGCCAATAATGTACCACTTACCCCTTTGAGACCGCTGATATTGCCGGCATAGCAGGCTAAATGCTCCGGTGCTAAATGGGCGTAACGCTGCACCATACGGATATCTGACCAGCCGCCAAGCTCTTGCAACACATGTATCGGCGTGCCGTTTTGAACATGCCAACTGGCCCAGGTATGGCGCAAATCGTGCCAGCGGAAGTTCTCGATACCCACCTGCGTTAAGCCTTTTCTGAATGCCCTGGTATTCGCCTTGGCGATTGGTTTACCAAAATAGGTAAAGACGTAACGTTTGTGTTTCCCCGATTGCTGCCTTAACACCACGACTGCCTCGTTGTTGAGGGGAATGCCCATGGCCCGACCTGACTTCGACTGATCGGCGTGAATCCAGGCCACGCGCCGTTCCAGATCGACTTGCGACCATTCAAGACCGGTAACATTCGATTCACGCAGACCCGTTGCCAGACTAAACCGACACATGGCCTCCAGATGCTTCGGTAACGCCCTGCACAGGGCTTCTGCCTGCTCAGGGGTTATCCAGCGTATCCGGCGTTTCGGCTCCTTCAGCATGCGCACATAGGGCGCTCTGTCGAGCCATTCCCACTCTCTCACACACTTGTTCAAGATGGCACGGATCACTTCCATCATTCGATTGACCGTGCCAGGTTGAACCCCTGTGGCGAGCTTGTCGGCAATAATCTGCTCCAGAGTCTTGCGGTCGATCTGATCCAGATAAAGATCACCCAGGTAGCGATCGGCAAAGTTCAGATAAAGTTTATCCGTTGCCAATGTGCTCTTGTGGGCTGACTCCCTGAACCATTGAACCACCGCCTGTTTCCAGAAATACCGAGGCTTATCACCGAGCTTGTACACTCGCCAACCCTCGCCCTTGAGCCGATCTTCGAACTCTTGAGCGAGTTTCTTATCTACCGTTTGAGTAGATTGCTGTACTCTTTGTCCATCCGGCGCGGTGAAACGGCACCAGTAGAACTTCGAGTTTGATCGCTTGTATAACATAAGGATTCTCCCATACGTTGTACTTGCGACCTTGATCGCGGACTAGCGTACTTCGAACGGATGTGTGAAACAAGGTCATCTTTGATGAAAACCCATTGCCTGCCGATTTTGGCACCGGGGATTTCTCCCGATTTAGCTTTTTCTCTTAACGTCTGCCAGTGCATTTTCAGATAGTCAGCCGCCTGTTTGAGGTCGAGAGTTTCCACCGTTTAATCGATGTCCTGGCGCTCTGGAGAGCAGGGCATTTCGAGGCGTCCGGGAATACCGTATCGGACTGAAATTTTAACGAGATACGGCCGTACCTCGGTGTTGAAGCGGTTGCGGTCCATGCCCAGGTAGCGGGGCGCATCGCGGAAGCGGATCAGTCTTGGTGTGATAAGTGACGAGTGTTTCAATTAGCAGGTCTGTGAATCGGGCATCTACAAATTGGTCATGGTAGCGCCGAAATGGCACGGAAACTTGTTCGAAAGCTCACCCTGTGGGTGCCTTTTTCGAGCACATTTTTCGACCAAATCGATGGCAAACTGCAGTGTTCACTAACCAGCATAGGAGAACACAAGTGATGCCAGATTCAGTCAATGCCAACGTGGCAACGTTGGAAAACCAACTAACGGAACGCTTCGGCCTGCTGATGTCGCATACACAACTGGCCGAGTTGCTCGGACGCTCGACCGGCGGCTTGCGTTACAGCCTCAGTTACCCGAGTGACGCGAGTACGCGCGCGCTCAATGCCTGCGGGCGTAAGGTCGGGCGCCGGGTTTATTACCCAGCTTCCGAGGTCGCCCGGATCATCCTCGGTAGCGGTGAGGCATGAGCAATACCATCATCCGTGCCCCACGCCGTGAACGGTTTGTCGTCATGGACCAGCGCGCCGTCGAGGATGATCGCCTGTCCTGGGCAGCCAGGGGGCTGCTGTGCTACCTGCTGTCGCGGCCGGATGACTGGAAGGTGCTGGTCAATGATCTACGCAAACGCGGCAACCTGGGGCGTGACGGTATCTACCGGTTACTCAGGGAACTCCGCACGGTCGGCTATGCGCGGTTCTTGCGCAGGCGTGACAAGAATGGCCGCATTCGGGGCGGCACTTACATTATTCGCGAGATCGCAGGTTTACCAGATCCGGAATTGCCGGATACGGTATTGCCAGAAACGGCTGTACCGGGTACGGCAAACCCGGGAGCATTACCTACTACTGACTTAAACCTAAGAAGAACTACTACTACAACACCGACTACTACTAAAGAGCGTAGTAGTAGTTGTGAAAATGAAAACCCTGCGGTGGCGTTCGCCACGTGGGTTCCAGCCGAGCTACAGGATGCGGCCCAGACAATAGTGGCCGAGCTCGATCCGACCGAAGGACAGATGGTGATCGACGAATGGGCCGGCTGCATGGCGGCCGAGTTGATCGACACATCGCCGCTCGGCTACCTGCAAGCCATGGTCAGCCGCTATGAGCAAGGCGACTTCATATTGCACTTGGCCGAAGCTGTCGCGGATATACGATCGACGCCGCCCGATGAACTAAGCGGCATTGGCGAGATTGAGACTTGTGAGGTCGACTATGAAGGAGACTGATGCATTCTGTACGCACCGAAGGTTGCCAGATACAAACCAATGCAACCGGTGTGACAGGCAGCGCCTGGCGCACGTGTTGCCATGTGGGAAGCGGCCGCGTCACTACCAGCGCAGCGCGGTAGTGACGCGGCCGTAATCGGGGCTCAAGTGCTTACAGTGCCTGGAATTTCCCGGAGTACGCGCGAATGCCGGCCGGATTATAGCGTGAAAAAGCGCACCCAAAGGTGGAGTATTCGAGCTAGTTTAAAGGTACGCGGTCTATCTATACTGCGCACAAGCTTTGAATTCATCCGCGGCCACTGCGGCAAAGTGGCAAACAAGGCACCGTCCGGATCGTGAAACCGGTGCATCGGCGCAAGCCGCGATCCATCTTCGACATCGGGCAGTAATCTTAACGCTGCCCACCTTCAATATCGGGCAGTTTCAGTAGAGCTGTCCATTCACACAGGCATCCGCCTGTTATTTAACGCGAGCCGCATATGGCGACGGTCTTTGACCGATCGTATACCGCGCTCATTTTCTACTAACCGCAGGCCTGTCCTGCATTTTTCAAAGGAGGTGTAACCACACTCAAATAATCGCCCGTACGGG
>CAWCBX010000206.1:0-20981 GCA_963793595.1 uncultured Gammaproteobacteria bacterium
CTATCTACGGAGCCTTCATCGACAAGGACAAGATGGATGAGACCCTGGCCGGTTTTGATGCCTTTCATCCGATTGGCCGCATTGGACAGCCCGAGGACGTCGGTTCCGTCGTCGAGTTTCTTTTGTCCGACAAATCGAGCTGGGTCACTGGCTCAGTCTGGGACGTCGACGGTGGAATCATGGCGGGCCGCAACTAGACGTAGATACAAGTAGGATGACAACTATATAATTTGTGAAATAATTGAAAACGAAAAGTTCGCGGGGGGCGAAGCAAGTGTTCCAAGAACGAGAAAAAACAGTCGAGGGTGATGCGCCACAATCATTCTCATATTAGCAAGTGCTTATCTTTACGCAAACTTCTGAACATAGCTCTCTTAGGTAAAGCAAATCTCATTGTCGTCGTGTGTTTTGCAAAAGACTTGCTTGGCAGCTTCCACTGCCTTTTCCGGTTTAGCTTTGAAACTGACCACACGGCCACGATCCTTGATTTCTTTGAAGAAAACGTGAGCCATATCAGTCTTGAGCAACTTCCAAGCCAAGTACCTCTCCATTTTACTATGGGTATTTGCCTTAAGTGATGATGAACGACTTGAAGAGGTCGCGCGTATGCTGGGGGGGGTTACGATTACCGAGCAAACGCGGGCACATGCCAGCGAAATGATCGCGACCGCCGAGTAGTAGCAGTGTCCTGTGGACCGGGTTCAATCGTTAAAATGGCCGTAGAGCACCATCGTATGTTCGGTTATCGTAAATCCGTGCTTGCGGGCAATTTCCTGCTGGCGCTGCTCGATAACTTCGTCGTAAAACTCCACTACTTTGCCGCTTGAAATATCAACCAGGTGGTCGTGATGTTCGCCATCATCAATTTCAAAAACCGCATGGCCGCCATCAAAATGATGACGCGTTACCAGGCCTGCGCTTTCGAACTGGGTCAAGACACGGTAAACCGTGGCCAACGCGATTTCTTCGCCCGAGTCCAGTAGCGTCTTGTATATGTCCTCTGCTTTCAAATGTCGATCAGCTGAGTTTTCCAGCAGCTCAAGAATTTTCATTCGCGGCAAAGTCACTTTCAAGCCTGCGTTTTTAATATCAGTGGTTTCCATAGAAAGTTCTCACAGTATTTGCAGCATATCGATCGGCGCAGTATCATCTCGCCCTGCTTCGCAACCATCAGCAGTATGATTTTACGTCTATTACAAACTATCCTTGTTACCGGGTTTCTAATTGTAGCATTGCCGGGCTGCCTCTATCGAATGGATATCCCCCAGGGTAATCGACTTGATGATGGTCTCGAGCAACAGCTGGAAATTGGGATGTCGCGCAGTCAGGTCGAGTTTTTGCTTGGTTCGCCTGCCATAGTCGATTTATACCGGCCCGACCAGTGGTACTACTATTACTATTTGAAAACCGGCGATGATGGGAAGATTGTAAAGCGTCAGCTGAGGCTAACTTTCAGCAATGATTTACTCTCGAAAATTGAAGGAACCCTCAGTCCTGGTTGATAGCGCCGCCGCCTTTTTTCATCTTTAATCCCTGTGCCGCGCGCTGCCGGCGTATTTCTTTAGGATCTGCGATCAGTGGCCGGTAAATTTCGATACGGTCACCATCAGCTAACTCGTAGTCATCCGCGACTACTTTGCCAAATACACCGAGTTCGCAGTTTTCCAGATCGATCTGAGGGAAGTGCTGATCGATTCCAGATTGCCTGACAGCGTCACGGAGCGTGGTGTCAGATGCAACTTCGCATTCGAGAATCAATTGTTTTTGTGGCGTCGCATAGGCAACTTCAATCGAGGTTTTAGTGTTCATATAGATCGTTGGCACGCTCGCAGAACGAACTCACCATGGTGTTGGCAATACGAGAGAAGGCTGGCGCAATAATAGCGGACGCCAGGCCTTGCTTCAATTCATACTGTAAGACCAGTTCTACCTTGCAACCCTCGGTATCGAGAGGGGTAAAGCTCCACCTCCCCTCCAGCCTGCTGAACGGACCCTCGACCAGCGCCATTTCTATCGACTCGCCTGGCTGCATCGAGTTTCGTGTTTTAAACCAGTGATTTAATCCAGCACCACGCATCAATATTGACGCTTCCATCGAGGTTTCATCGACATGTTGAGTTTCAACACCTCCGCACCAGGGCAAAAAGTCAGGGTAGTGATCTACATCGTTGACCACGTCATACATGAAGCGGGCCGGGTAAGGCATCAAAGCGCTACGCCTGATCTCCGGCATTTCAGATGATTCCGAAAGCGGCCAGGATTACCACCAGCAATAATACCGGAACGATATAGCGCACCAGGTAATTCCATATTTCAAAACTGTAATGTCTCGATAAGGCGAATTCTTTATGACTCACTTCGCGGGGAATTTTCCAGGCGACAAACAGGCAGATAAACAATGCTACAAATGGCTGAATCAAGTGGCTGGAAATAAACACCAGCACGTCGTGGAATCCAGCGTTATTCACCAGGCGGATGGCTTCATCGCCAAAAAACAGGGCAATGGTAAAACCGTCTCCATTCCAGACGCTATGCGCCAACACGACTCCCAGACCAAACAACCAGGTGCCGATACCAAGTGACACTGCCGCTCTCAGCCTGGAGATATTGCACTTGCGCTGGAAATAGGTGATGGGGGCCTCAAGCAAGGCAATAGAGGTAGTTAGCGCGGCTATTGTCAACAACAGGAAAAACAGGGTATTGAACAGGTCTGCATTAGAAAAACCCTCCAGAATTACGGGCATGATGAGAAATGCAAACTGGCTATCAAGGCCTGGTTGTTGACCAGCCGATAGCATCAAAGCGTTAATTGTCAGGCTGGTGAATATGGTAAACAGCAAATCGACCGCGATTACCAGGGCGGCCGAGTATCCAATCGACACCCCGGTGGGCAGGTAACGACCATAAGCCATCATAACGCCTATTCCCAGGGCAAGCGTATAGAATGCACGCTGTAAAGCCACGATCGGGGTGCGCGCGTCCATAGCGGAAAAATCTGCATAGAGAATGTAGCGAATACTGGCCTGCATGCCGGATGATGTCAGCGCGAGAATGAGTCCTATTACCAGTAACAGAATCATCACCGGAACCAGTATCATCGTGACACGCTCAACTCCTGATTTGACTGGTTGAGCACAAATCGAAATTAACACGACCATGAACAGAGTATGCCAGAGGGTCATGCGTTCACTATCGATCATCAAACTCTCGAACATCAGTTTCGCGCTTTCCAGGGTCACTCCGTCAAAAACACCAACCATCGATTTGACCGAATAGGCAAGCGACCAACCGGCGATGACGCTTAAAGTCGCAATAATCAGGAAAGCCGCAAGCATGGAGCTCAGACCCGCCAGCTTCCAGTAAACCGACGCCTTGTATTGTTCGGATAAAGTTCTCAGACTCGCTGCGGGATCGCTTCTGGTTAAGCGTCCCAGCATCAATTCGCCCATTAACAGCGGCAGTCCTAATACAAACAGAAACAGGATGTACAACAACAGGAAAGCACCTCCTCCATTTTGACCTGCCAGCACAGGAAAGGTCAGGAAGTCGTTAAGACTCAGGGTTGCCCCTGCCGCCACAACTACAAAAGTTGATTGCGAACGCCAGGTAAAGCCGTTTCTAGTTGTATTCATAAGTTAACACTACAACAAGTTCGATGATTATCTTTAGCTTAATCTCAGCTGTAAACAACATTAAATTTAGTATAATAAATTCAATAAGTTACTAAGTATAGTTAAGGTGGCTTATTTTTCTTTTTTCTGGCCATAGCCGATCTGCTATACGGCCTGATCCCAGTCGTCGCGGCCTTTTATAACCAGTAGCGCAGGAACCTCGATAACCAGCCTAGCAGTTTGAGTAACCATGGATGCTGCTCCCAGTTACGCAGGGTAATTTCTACACTATCGGCAACATCGCTGCAAAATCGCTGTTTCATTTGTTCGACGATGGCAGCGTCGTCGAGCAACATATCGAGTTCGAGGTCATGAAAAAAGCTACGATAGTTCAGGTTGGTACTGCCCACCAATAGCTGGTCATCGATGAGCATGGTCTTTGAATGCAGCACCCGATTACCATATTCAAACACGCGGATGTTGGCCTGCAACAGGTCACTATAAAAACTGCGTGACAAAATCGGAAAGAAAATAATGTCCGAACGCATTGGTACAATCAGCTGGACTGAAACACCCTGTCTCGCTTTGCGCTTTAACAGCCGGAGCACCTTGTTGGTGGGATTGAAATATGCGTTGGTAATCCAGATCCGTCGTTGTGCAAGCCCGAGCTCGCTCAATAGTTGCAGTTTCGGTTGTCGTCGTCGGCTAATCTCCTCGCGCGCCAGGTAGTGTCGTGAACGTTCGGCGATACTCCCCATTTTACGATGCCATACCTGGTTGAAGTTAGCTGCTAGCCTTTTCACTACCAGGCCGGTTACTCGCAAGCCCGTGTCATGCCAGTATTCTTCGTCGGAGTCTGAAGCGGGACTCGAATGATCAGCGGTTATGTTATAGCTACCCAGCCAGGCGATCTGATTATCAATCAGGCAAAGTTTACGATGATCGCGATGATTGATGGATGCAAGGAGATGGAAAATCTTTGAATACCAGCGCCCGGCTTCCAATGCCCTGCGATACACTGAAAAATCCCAGGGTAATGGGTGGAACACTCGAACCTCGCTGTTAGACGACTTCAGACGGTCGGCAATCAGGCTGGCATCGCCGTAGGAGCCCACCCCGTCGATCAGGAGTTTCAGTTTAACGCCACGAGCGATCGCTCCTGACAGTGCTGCCAGAACCTGGTTACCGGTTTTGTCCAGATTAAATATGTAGGTTTCGAGAACAACTTCGTGGCGGGCACTATCAATATCGGCGATCAGGTCACGAAAATATTCTTCAGGATTAAAATAAAGCTGTCTGTTTACCTGCACGTCCGGAGTTATCAGATTGTGAATCGTGCGTATAGCGGCAAATGGTCCGATAGCTCGCCCCACGGTTGGCGCTCCAGACAATACGAGTCGATTAAATCGACGCCGCGAAAGTAAATCCTGTCCATGCGCAACATGGGTCTGTGCGAGGGAAAGGTTTTGGCGCATTTGCCATTGAGTTGGCTAAAGGCTTCCCGCATTCCCAGTTGCGCCTCCAGCGATCTGCCGAGCCCGCCATGCCAGTCATTAAAATCTCCACCCAGAATCACTGGATCGTCAATATCGATAGTTGAATCGATATACCGCTTTAGTTCGCGGATTTGACGCTTGCGTTCGAAGCCAATCAGATCCAGATGTACGCAGAGTAAATGCAAGGGATTCGCAGTATCAGGCAGCTCGATTCTGCCATGCAGTAAACTGCGACTAGCACGTTGAAAGCGCGACAGATTCAGGTTATTCCACTCGGCGATGACGAACTTGCTCAGAATGGCATTACCGTGATGCCCTTTACGATAAATGGCGTTCTTGCCATAGGCATAATGAGGCCAGATACTGTCTGCCAGAAACTCGAACTGACTGACATCGGGCCATGCCGAGATGCGGGTTTCATGATGGAAATGACGCCCCTGGATCTCTTGCAGTAATACGACATCAACCTCGGCGTCTTGCAACTGCTCTTTAATTTTATGTAATACAAAATCACGATTGTAGCGATCGAAACCTTTGTGAATATTATAGGTAAGGATTTTTATCATCGTTAAGCAGCTGGTCCGATACCATTGGCCTCAAACTGTGTGCTCATGCGAAGACCCGCGTATCCGGCGATCTGCGGAGCTCCTGGAAAACATTAATCTCCCAGGGTCGAATCGCCATCATCAGGCTGGTGCCGAAACGCTGCTCGAGAGGAAGTGATTCAGATTCTATGTTCATGTCGTTCATTTCCTGGGCCAGATGCTGGATCTTTTTAATAAGTTCAGCGTTCGCGGTTCTGGAGATCATACCCGATACAAAAATCCTGAATTCACCCGCCTGGGTGAAGGAAGAATCGAGGAACTCCAACTGTACCTTGTCTTCAAAAAAATGTTGAATGGGGCCGCCAGGAATCCATTTGAAATTTTGAGAAATCATTAATTTCACACGATTTCCAGGTTGCAGTTCGATTATCCTCATGCGATCCAGTCGCGCCAGTAATTGTATGCCTTCAGTTTCAGAAATTTCATAAACTCCGAGAATTTCTGCAAACTGGAGTTTATTCATCAACAGCAGTGTCACCAGTAACAACTTTACATCCGAAACCAGTTCGGTTTCCTGTTCTCGTGTCAGTTGTATAGTCAGATCTATGTTTTTTTCCATCATGTGTACCAGGTCACTGATATCCATATGTAGCAACTCACACACTTTTTCGAGTCGCTTGACGGAGAATGCTTCTTCCGAGAACAGTCGTTTGACGCTGGTTTCAGAAAGGTCGAGGGCTGCGGAAACCTGTTTGTAGGTAATACGCTGTTTCCTGAGCTCCAACTTTAAAGTATCAATTAACGGTCTTGTTTGTGACATGACTCTCCTCCCAGGCACTTAATAGCTCGAACTATAGTACCACTCAAGATATGTTGTTAGAGTAATTCGTCGCCGATCGATTCGGCAAAAGCATGTGCAAGCGGTAATCGAATTGCTTAAATACGCAAAGTATAAATAAATGGAACTCGCAATGAAATGGTGGTAACCAGCATATCAACCCCTCCTGCCAATATGCGCAAGCCAGTACAATATTTCGCCGGACCTGCAACTTATAATTGTCCGGTGAAGGCTGCTCTCAATAGTTTCTAATTGCAACTTAATCTAGGAGGGTATCAATATACTAAACCTTAGATGGCGAAAAGCAGTACTTGAAAGCATAGAACGGCAGAAATCCAGTTGGTCACACGAAATAAATATGACCTGTCGGCGTTGCTTCAAATTGCTTGATAGCCGAGTCAACGACCCCCAGGATACTTTTAAGAATGGCGGATCCCCATTGTGTCGGTCGCGCTCGAACAGTTTAAAGGCTCAGGAAAAAAGGTGTTTATTATTTCGCGAAAGCAAGGTAACAGAATCTCATCAAACCATGGTGGGAAATAGTCTTCATCCAGTTGCTGTGATTATGGCGGAAGCCGGAATACAGCTCATAGACTAATGCAAGAACACCAAAATACCGGAATACCGGGACAGAACCATATGGTGGGTCAATTGGTGGGACAAAAAAGCGTTGAAAACAAAAAACCCTAAATTACAGTAACTTAGGGCTTATATATGGCGGAGAGCGAGGGATTCGAACCCCCGGACCCGATGAAGGGTCAACGGTTTTCAAGACCGCCGCATTCGACCGCTCTGCCAGCTCTCCTAAATTCTATACACAATAACTGCCAGGCGGTGGATGTAGCCTGGCGACGCTGGCGTATTATAATCATTTACGGCTTTGAGTCATCATCAAAATTCACCAAAACGCCTTGAAATTTTAACGTTTGACCTAACATATTACCTTGAGTTTTGATTCCTGATCAGCCTGATAACCCCGCCAACCATGGGGTTGCTATCACCAGGAATGGAACTTAGAATGTCGTGCATCAGTCATACTGACTTATTGATAACGGAGAAAGTAATGCAAATGAATACTGCTGTGACCCGCCCTACAGAGGCGATTCTACAGACCAACAAGCTGATCAAGAACACATATATGCTGTTGTCGATGACGCTGATTTTCAGTGGACTTTTGGCATTTCTCAGCATTGCGATGAATGTGTCCCATGGCATCGCCTTCGCAGCCAGCCTGATCGGTATCGGTTTGCTCTGGTTTGTATTGCCACGAACCCAGAATTCAGCTGCAGGCGTCCCGGTGATATTCGCTATAACCGGCCTGTTGGGTTTTGGACTCGGCCCAATGCTCAGCTACTACCTGAGTGTCAATCCGAGCATAGTCATGCTGGCGATGGGTGGCACCGGTACGATCTTCCTGGGTCTGTCGGGTTACGCCCTGACCACGCGCAAGGATTTCAGCTTTATGGGTGGTTTTATTTTCGTCGGTATGCTGGTGGCAATCGGCGCAATGTTGCTGAACCTGTTCCTCGGAATCCCTGCTTTGGCATTGGCAGTAAGCGCTGCTGTAATAATGATCATGAGCGGTTTTATACTGTTCCAGACATCTGCACTGATCCATGGCGGTGAAACCAACTACATCTCTGCGACTGCCGGACTGTTTATCGCAATCCTGAATATTTTCACCAGCTTGCTGCATATTCTCGGCGCCTTCGGCGACGATTAAGATCAACGCAGTAATTGAATGACGATAAGCCCCTGTTACAGGGGCTTATTTTTTTAAAGGGGGTTTTATGGACTGGTTAAAAATTGCATCTGCGATCTTCCTGGTTGCAATGTTCTTTTTCATTTTACCTTCAGCCAGGCAAATGGTGAAAAACTCACCCAAGGGCAGCAGCAGCGACTGGATGGGTTTTATCGTGCCGATGGCAGCCGTGGTGTTATTCATTATCCTGCTGATCGCGCTGGTTTAACCATACCATCTCGGCAAGCGCCAGATCCTCGCGGGTTGTAATCTTGAAATTATCGGCACTCCCTGCAATCAGCGCCGGGGCATGGCCCATCAATTCGATTGCCTGGGCGTCGTCGGTAATCGCCAGGTTTTGATCGATAACCGGTTTCAGTGCATTGAGTAAAGCTTGCAGATGAAAAACCTGTGGTGTTAATGCGCGCCACAAATTTTCTCGTGACAGCGTGCTCGCGATTTCCATATTCTCGGTTTGCAGTTTCAGTGTATCGGTGACCCTTGACGCCAGAATGGCTCCCGCCGCATGCTGTCGCGCGGCATCGATTACCGCACTCAGGTCCGCATGGCTCACCAGCGGTCGCACTGCGTCATGAACCAGAGCGATCGCATCGTTGCCCAACCTGTATTGCAGCGTGGTAAGGCCGCTATAGACCGAGTGCTGCCGCTCGAGTCCTCCGTTGGCAGTAAAGATCGGTTTGCTTGAGTTATACCCAAGCTCATCCCAGAGCCTGTCATCTTCGCGTAACACCACGATTGCCCCATCGATCTGGGGATGTGATAGCAGGCGGTCGAGGCAATGCTCGATGACTGTTTTTCCCTGAAAACGAAGATACTGCTTTGCGGTGTCGCTTTGCATGCGACTGCCGATGCCGGCCGCCGGAATTACCGCCCAGACGCTTGAGTTATTGCTCATCGGCGCTATCGCCCTGTCGCGGAATTAGCTGGATAAAGGTTTCTCCCTGCTTGATCATACCAAGATCGTTGCGAGCCTTCTCTTCAAACGCATCGAGGCCGTTCTGCAGGTCGAGCACCTGTGCTTCGAGAATTTTATTACGCTCTTCGAGCTCGCTTAACTTCTGCTTCTGGATCTCGAGTTCGTGCGTGAGCTGCACAACCTCTGACAGGCTACCGTCACCGAACCAGAGCTTATATTGCAAACCAATTAGCATCAGGATCAATACGGCAATCAGGATTTTCATCGGCACATGGGTAAAACCCTAGAGGTTTTTAAAAGCAGACTTTCCCGGATAAATTGCACTATCACCCAGCGTCGATTCGATACGCAACAGCTGGTTGTACTTGGCAACCCTGTCGGAGCGTGAAAGCGAGCCGGTTTTAATTTGACCAGCAGCAGTGGCAACCGCGAGATCGGCGATGGTAACGTCCTCGGTTTCGCCTGAACGATGTGAAATAACGGTTGAGTAGCCGGCAGCATGGGCCATCGAGATGGCATCCAGAGTTTCGCTGAGGGTACCGATCTGGTTGAACTTGATCAGGATCGAGTTGGCAATTCCCTGCTCAATACCGCGCTTCAGGATACTGGTGTTGGTGACAAAAAGATCATCTCCCACCAACTGGATCCTGTGCCCCAGTTGTGCACTTAACACCGCCCATCCTTCCCAGTCACTTTCATCCATACCGTCTTCGATGGTAATAATCGGGTATTGATCGACCCAACTCGAAAGATAATCGGCGAAGCCGGCTGCATCGAAGGAGCGATTCTCCGAGGCCAGCACATACTTACCGCCTGCAAAGAACTCTGAACTGGCAACATCCAGACCCAGGTAAATATCGCTACCGGCCTTGTAACCTGCTTTTTCAATCGCGATCAATATCACTTCGATGGCTTCTTCGTTGGAAGACAAATCCGGTGCAAAACCGCCCTCGTCACCCACCGCGGTATTCATGCCTTTTGCCGCTAGCACCGCTTTCAGCGCATGGAATACCTCGGTACCATAACGCAGCGCCTCGCTGAAACTGGGTGCACCCGCGGGGAGAATCATGAATTCCTGCATATCGACGCTGTTGTCAGCATGCGCGCCACCATTAATGATGTTCATCATTGGTACCGGCAACAGGTTAGCGTTATCGCCACCGAGAAATCGAAACAGTGGCTGCCCGGCCGCCAGCGCCGCCGCCTGGGCATTTGCCAGCGACACCGCGAGTAAGGCATTGGCGCCGAGATTACTTTTGTTATCACTGCCGTCGAGGTCAATCATCGCCTGATCGAGCCCGGTTTGATCATTGCAGTCGCGCCCAACGACAAGTTGTGCTAATTCGTTATTAACATGGGATACGGCTTTAGTGACGCCCTTGCCGAGGTAGCGCGCTTTATCACCATCGCGTAATTCGATAGCCTCGCGTTCACCCGTGGAAGCACCCGAGGGCGCTGCCGCCCTGCCTGTCATCCCATTGTCCAATGTTACTTCGGCTTCGACAGTTGGATTGCCGCGCGAATCCAGAATTTCCCGACCGGTGATCTTACTAATGGTAGCCATATCGACTCTGGTTTGATTCCCTAGTTGCCTTGCAGTAATTCGTTTTCATGCATGACGGACGCTTTAGTGACCTGATCCAGATCGATCAACACCTTCAGCAACGATTGCATTTGCGCCAGTGGCCAGGCATTGGGGCCATCGCTGAGTGCTTTTTCCGGATTGGGATGAGTTTCCATAAACAGGCCGGAAATACCTGCTGCCACGGCAGCTCGCGCAAGCACCGGCACGAATTCGCGTTGCCCACCGGAAGAACTGCCTTGACCGCCCGGTAACTGCACCGAATGCGTGGCATCGAAAACGACCGGGCATCCGCTTTGGCGCATTACCGCCAGCGAACGCATATCGGAAACCAGGTTGTTATAACCGAAACTGGCGCCACGCTCACAAACCATGATTTGCCGGTTACCGGTCTCCACCGCCTTGTCGACTACCTGTTGCATGTCCCAGGGTGAAAGGAACTGGCCTTTCTTTATATTCACCGGCTTTTGTTGCGCGCATACATTTTGTATGAAATTGGTCTGCCGGCACAAAAATGCCGGGGTTTGCAGAACGTCAACCACACTGGCTACTTCGTCCAGGGGGGTATCTTCATGTACATCGGTAACCACCGGTACATTAAGGCTGCTACGCACTTTTTGCAGAATCGCCAGTCCCTTTTCAATCCCCAGGCCGCGAAAGCTCTTGCTGCTGGAACGGTTGGCCTTATCGAAGGAAGATTTGAATATAAAAGGTATATTCAAAGTCTTGCAGATCTGTTGCAACTCTCCGGCAGTATCCAGCGCCAACTGTTCCGACTCGATGACACAGGGTCCAGCCATCAGGAATAGCGGTTGATCCAGGCCAACCTCGAAATCACAAAGTTTCATTATGAACTGACCTTATGGTAGGCGACTGCCGCGTTAATGAAGCTGTTGAACAAAGGGTGGCCTTCGCGTGGCTGCGAAGTGAATTCCGGATGAAATTGACAGCCAATAAACCAGGGATGATCGGAAAGTTCGATCATTTCGACCAGTTGATTGTCGACCGAAAGGCCCGAGATGACGAGACCTGCATCCTGCAGTCTTTGCAGGTAGTTATTATTAAATTCGTAACGATGTCGATGACGCTCGTGGACCTCCTCGCTACCATAAGCACGCCGCGTATTGGTGCCGGGTACCAGCTTGCAGGTTTGCGCACCGAGTCGCATGGTACCGCCAAGATCGGTACTTTCATCGCGGGTTTCGATCGACCCATCTCGATCCAGCCATTCGGTTACCAGCGCAATTACCGGGTCCGGTGTCTTCGGATTGAATTCGGAGCTGTGCGCCTTGGTCAGCCCCAGTACATTGCGCGCGTATTCGATTACGGCTACCTGCATACCAAGGCAAATACCGAGGTAAGGGACATTGTTGACACGCGCATAGTTAGCTGCAGCGATCTTGCCTTCGATACCACGGCTGCCGAAACCCCCGGGCACGAGAATGGCGTCCAGTCCTTTAAGAGCGTCGATACCATCGCTTTCGATCGAATCGGAATCGATCTTGACGATGTTTACCCTGGTCCTGGTGTGAACACCGGCATGAGCGAGCGCTTCGTTCAAAGACTTGTAGGCATCGGTGTGGTCTACATATTTACCCACAAAGCCGATCGATACCTCGTTTTCGGGGTGTTCCAGCGCTTCTACCACGCTGTCCCATCCGGACAGATCTGCCGGTGGCAAATCCAGTGAGAAATGCTTGACGACGATGTCATCGAGTCCCTGCAGGTGAAGCTCTCGCGGTATCTTGTATATATGGTCGACATCAACCGCGTAAATTACGGCTTCCTCAGCGACGTTGGTGAACAACGCAATCTTGCGGCGCTCTTCGATGGGGATGGGTCGATCGGCACGACATAACAGGACATCCGGTTGAATACCGATGGAACGTAATTCCTTGACCGAGTGCTGGGTCGGCTTGGTCTTGATTTCACCCGCGGCTGGCAGATAAGGTAGTAAAGTCAGGTGTATATAAAGCACGTTTTGGTGACCTAGCTCGAAACCCATTTGGCGAATCGCTTCGAGGTATGGCAGGGATTCGATATCACCCACGGTTCCGCCGATTTCGACCAGCACGATATCGGCGTCATTGGTGCTTTTGAGAACCGAATTCTTGATTTCATCGGTAATATGCGGGATCACCTGCACCGTAGCACCGAGATAATCGCCACGTCGTTCCTTGGCAATCACGCTTTCGTAAATCTGACCCGTCGTATAGTTGCTGTTCCTGGAACAATGCACCCCGGCAAAGCGTTCATAGTGCCCGAGGTCGAGATCAGTTTCAGCACCATCATCGGTGACATAGACCTCGCCGTGCTGGAACGGGCTCATGGTACCAGGATCAACGTTGATATACGGATCGAGCTTGATCATGTTGACGCTAAGCCCGCGCGATTGCAGTAAAGCGCCCAGTGAGGCAGATGCAATGCCCTTGCCCAGTGATGAAACAACACCACCAGTGATAAATATGAATCGGCTCATAGACCCCAGAAAGGTTGAATGCACGTAAGGTACGTAGGTTGGAAAGAAACGATAGCAGAATCGCATTTTGAAGACAATCGAAGCGCCGATATTAAAGACTTATTTCATGCGATAGCGTGCTTCGAGAATCGAGTTGCCAGCCTTTTAAAAACAGAAAACAAACAAAATATGCTGTTCTATACTCTGGCCTATGCGAGCCTTAATAATCGAAAACAATGTCGCCTACCGGGAACTGCTGGATCATACTCTCGCGCAACAGGGCTTCGACACCGATACTGGCGACAGTATCGAGTCTGCCCGTGCCTATGCCGATTCCGGGGCATATGACATTGTTTGTGTCAACCAGGAGCTGAAAGATGGCCCTGGAGCAGAGTTTGTTGCTTATTGCAATCAACACGAGCGCTACAAAAACATCCCGGTTCTGTTTCTGACCGAAAATACCGAACTGCTTGCCGAAGATCTGCCGGTCCACGTCGACGGTGTCATCCACCAACTCAACGAACACCAGATCGAAGACCAGATCGTGCATTTCGTCGATCTGCATCTCGATCCAGTCTTTTTCGAAGGTCGAATTCTATTTGTCGAGGATGATGACGAGGTTGCGGCTGATATTCTGGCCCAGTTAAAGGAAACCGGCTACCAGGTCTCGCATTTCAAATCGGCAGAAGAAGCCTGCGCAGAATACGATGCAGTCACCATTTATGGATCTCATCCTGAGGCCTACGATCTTGCGATTACCGAGATCAATCTCGAGGGTAAGATGAAGGGTGACGAGCTGGTGGCTCAAATTCGGTCTTATGAAGATGGCCGTGGTTTCATTCCAGTCATTGCGATTACCGACGAAGACGATGTGCAAAGGCGGATTTCGCTTTATCACTCGGGGGTCAACGACTTCCTGCAAAAGCCCATCTTGCACGAAGAATTAATGGTTCGTATCGCCAACCTGATTACCAACAAGCGCCTGCTCGATAAAGTACACGATATTCGTCGCGAACTGTTTGCCCTCGCGACTACCGACAAGCTGACCGGTTGTCATAACCGACATAGCCTGATGGAGTTTTCCGACAAGTTTATTTCCCAGGCACTGCGTCATAAATACCCGGTAAGCATGCTGGTTATCGACCTGGATCATTTCAAGTCAGTCAATGACAATCACGGGCATGCCGTGGGTGACATCGTGCTGGAGTTGACGGGCAAGCTGCTCAACGACAGTTTTCGCGACGGCGACCTGGTATCGCGCTACGGTGGCGAAGAATTCGTCGTACTCATGACTCATTGCAATGGTGAAGACGCGCAGCTAAAGGCTGAGCAACTTCGTCTCGCGGTTGAAGACATGAAACCGAATGGCCTGACCATCACCACCAGCATAGGGGTAACCTCGATGGAAGTGGGTGCTGACAGGGATTTTGAAGCCATGTTCCACGCCGGTGACGAAGGCGTTTACAAAGCCAAGGAAAATGGACGCAACCAGGTAGTTTACGTGGGCCTGGACTAGATCAGGGTTTGTTTGCAAGGATAACGGCACGTCGTGGCGCTGGTAAACCCTCGATAGTCAGGCTGGCATTGTCCGGGTCCAGGCACTGTGCCAGCGATTCAAACTGCATCCAGTCGGTAATTCGCTGCTCAGTGATCTCAGTAATCGCTTCATCGACAAGTCGAATATTGGTGAATCCACAGCGTTGTACCCAGGCGACCAGCTCTGCCGAAGAAGGAATAAACCAGACGTTGCGCATTCTCGCGTAGCGATCCTGCGGTAACAGTATCTCGCCAGGCCTACCCTCGATCACCAGGGTCTCGAGGCAAAGTTCGCCTCCGCTGACGAGGAAACTCCTGAGTTGTAAAAGATGATCCAGCGGGCTTCTGCGATGATAGAGCACGCCCATCGAAAAAACGCTGTCGAACCAGTGCAGGTCTGCTGGAATTTGCTCGACGCCAATCGGCAGCAGCTGAATTTGCGTATTTTGCAAATATCTTTGTATCGCCCGAAACTGCAGGTTGAACAACACCGAGGGTTCTATTCCCAGGACTAGCTCCGGCGACTGCGCTAGCATACGCCAGCAGTGATAACCATTGCCGCAGCCAATATCGAGAATTCGTCGATTCTGCAAAGGCGCCAGATGCGGTAACACACGGTCCCATTTGAAGTCTGAGCGCCATTCACAGTCAATGAAGACGTCGGCTACCTGATAGGGTCCTTTTCGCCAGGGCATTAAACCTTGCAGGGCCTGACGCAAGCCGGCCGGGTCAGCACAGTCTCCATCTACGGTAACGGCGGCAGCATCGAAAGTACCCTGCGGGTTGCTGATTTCAGGTAAAGCTTCGAGGGCCGTCAACCAGCGCTTGTAATCACCATGGTTTACCAGCCAGTCTGAACTTTCGATTTCAAGCTGTTGCGCCCAATGATTGAGGCCATGACTGCGGAAATACTCGAATAGTGCTTCAAGGGTCACGCTTTTATCGCCAGGTAAGAGATGAAATTGAAGCTCCTGAAACACTGATAGATTTCATCGAACCCTGCATCATTGATGCGTTGTAAATGCTGCGTTTCGCTGTCGGGAATCAGTACATTTTCAAGTGCGTTCCGTTTCTGGCTGATTTCGAGATCACTATAACCCATGGTTTTTTTAAATCCCTGATACAACTGCACCATGCGCTCGCTTTCTTTTGCGTCATCAAACACGACTTTTTCCGATAGAACCAGTATGCCGCCTGGATTCAGGCCCTGCTGAATCTTGTGCAATAAAACGAACCTCTCTTCAGGGGGCAGAAATTGCAGCGTCAGGTTCAATACCACCATCGATGCATTGCTGATTTCAGTTTGCCGAATATCTTCACAACGCCAGCGAATTTTTCCCGGTGCCTGCAACTGTTCGCATTTGCTTATCATCGCCGCCGAATTATCGACGGCGACAATTTCACAATCGATGTCGCCCGCCCGATCAGCAATAACCAGCGTAGCTTCCCCCAGCGAACATCCCAGATCATAGATACGGCTACCGGGCTGGATGAAAATGTCGGCATATAAACCAATCATATGCAGCAACAGCGCATAGCCAGGTACCGATCGCGATATCATGTCCTGAAAAACATTGGCCACCGTGTCGTTAAATTCAAAGGCCTTGACGTCGCTTAAAGCCTTGGCAAAGACACGGTCCTTATCGCCCTTTAGGCTCATAGCAATAATCCTTCCAGTTTTCCATCCAGGTAAACCTGTGCAATCGCCGCGCGTTCCCATGGCGGTACACGGTGTTTTTGAAACATTCGTTTGAGTCGATGACGAGCATCATTTTGCTGACCGTGATCGCGAAATTTGAGGCTTAAAGCCACGGCCGGATTTTGCGGATCCTGTTGCCAAACTCGAGACCTTCTGATCAGAGGCATCCTGGCCATGAATCGTCGCGAACTGATCGCCAAGCTGCGGGCCATGCCGCCAGCCGGCGGATCATCACCGCCCTGGACGTGCCCGACCATGGACCAGGCCCTGGACCTGGCCGGACGCCTCGGCGCCGACCGGCGGCTTCGTCAAGGTCGGACTGGAACTGTTTTCCGCCGCCGGACCCGAGGTCGTTCGCCGGCTGCGGGACCTGGACCGGGATATCTTCCTGGACCTGAAATACCACGACATCCCCAACACCGTGGCCGCGGCCGCCCGGGTGGCCGCCACCCTGGGCGCCTCGCTGTGCACCATGCACGCCGGCAACGGCCGCGGCGGCCCTGACCGCCGCCGCCGAAGCCCTGGCCAACGCCCCGGTCGATCCGGTGACCGGACGCCGTCCGGCCCTGCTGGCGGTCACCGTCCTGACCAGCCTGTCGCCGCCGAAATGGACGAGGTCAGTCCCTCGTCGGATGATCTCTGCAGGACAGGATCGAACGGCTGGCCCGGCTGGCCTGGGACTGCGGCTGCGACGGCCTGGTCTGTTCGGCCGCCGACCTGCCCCGCCTGCGCGCGGCCATCGGGCCCGGACCGCTGATCGTCACCCCGGGCATCCGGCCCGCCGGCGCCGGCGCGGACGACCAGCACCGGGTCGCCACCCCCGGTCAGGCCGTGGCGGCCGGCGCGGATTTCCTGGTGATCGGCCGACCCATCACCCAGGCAGCCGATCCGGCCGCGGCCCTGGCGGCCATCGCCGCCGAAATGGCCTGAGGCCATCCGACCCAGCGCAGCAGAGGAGCCGACCATGACCGAAGACAAAGTCCTCGCCCTGATGGAAGAACTGGGCGCCCTGCACAGGGCCATTTCCTGCTGAGCAGCGGCCTGCACAGCGACACCTACTTCCAGTGCGCGCGGATCCTGCAGTTTCCCGACCTGGCCCGCGAACTGGGCGCCGCCATGGGCGACTTCTTCGCCGACACGCCCCACGACCTGGTGGTCAGTCCGGCCATGGGCGGCATCCTGATCGGCCACGAGGTGGCCCGGGCGCTGGGCCGCCGCTTCGTCTTCACCGAACGCAAGGACGGCGTGATGATGATCCGGCGCGGCTTCGCCCTGGAACAGGGCGAAAAGGTGATCATCGCCGAGGACGTCGTCACCCGCGGCACCAGCCTGCTGGAAGTCATCAAGGTGCGTCGAGGACGCCGGCGGCGTGGTCACCGGCCTGACCAGCATCATCGACCGCACCGGCGGCGAGGTCGGACCTGCCCCTGCCGCTGCACGCCCTGGCCACGGGTCAAGGTCGAGACCTTCGCAGCCGGACGACTGCCCCCTGTGCGCCGGCGGGCCAGGAAGTGGTCAAGCCCGGCAGCCGCGGCAACTAGGCGCATGTCACCGTCCGCACCCCGGCCTGGTTGCGCCGACTGCCCGAGCGCGGCGTCCTGACGTTGGCAGCACGGCTGGACAACCGCCGCCGGTCCCGATTTCCGCCTCCACGTCACCTCCGCTGAGCACGCCGAACGCCGTCGGCCGAACTGGTCGCTGCCGTCGGCCTGGCACGACGGCGCCTGGGTGCAGCAGGTCCACGGCGGCACGGTCCTGCGGGCCGAGCAGCCCGGCTAGCTGGGCGAAGCCGATGCCCTGTGGACGACCGACACCCGGCCTGGGTGTGGTCGGCCGCAGCGCCGACTGTCCGCTGGTCCTGGTTGCGGGCGCCGACGCCGCCGGCAACGGCCGCTGGGGCTTCGCCCACGCGTCGTGGCGCTCGACCGTCGCCGGCATCACGCGTCCCTGTTGCGGGAGATGATCCGGTCCGGCTTGCGTCCGGACTCGCGCCCGCGCCGTCATCTGCCCCTCGGCCGGGCCCGTGCTGCTACGAAGTGGGACCCGAGGTGCGCCAGGACCGCAGCTCTGCCGGCTCGGGCCTGGCAAGCCGCGGACTTCTTCGCCGCGGCGGACAGCAGATTCACATTCGATCTCTGGCGCGCCAACGGCGCCCAGCTCGAGGCGTCCGGACTGCCCGGTGATCACATCGTCATACCGCCGAGGTGTGTACGATTTGCGGGGGCGATGACTATCCGAGCTATCGGCGCGAGCAGGACCGGGCGGGACGCTTCGCGGCCATCAGCGGCGGCGACAGCTGACCCCAGCCCCGCCGAAAGGAGCGCCTGATGCTCGACAACCTGTTCAAGCTGAAGCAGAACCGGACCACGGTCAGCCGGGAGCTGGCCGCCGGCACGACGACCTTTCTGACGATGGCCTACATCATCTTCGTCAATCCCAACATCCTGGGCACCACGGGCATGGACAAGGGCGCGGTCATCACCGCCACGATCCTGGCCTCGGCCTGCGGCACCCTGCTGGCCGGGCTCTGGGCCAACGTGCCTTTCGCCATGGCGCCCGGGCATGGGTTTGAACGCCTTCTTCGCCTTCAGCCTGGTCATCGGGCAGCGGGGTCACCTGGCAGACGGCGCTGGGGGTCGTCTTCGTCTCGGGTGTCTTTTTCCTGGCCCTCACCCTGCTCGGCGTTCGCAAGTACATCGTGGCGGCCATCCCGGTGAACCTACGCCTTGCCATCGCGGCGGGCATCGGGTTGTTCATCACGTTCATCGGCCTGCGCAATCTGGGACTGATCGCGGGCGATCCGACGACGCTGGTGACTCTGGGGCCCCTGAGCAGGCGGGTGCTGCTGGGCCTGGCCGGTCTGCTGCACGATCGTCGTGCTGGAGATTCGCAAGGTCCGGGGTTCGATCCTGGTGGGCATCGCTGGGAGCGACCTTGCTGGGCGTGGTCGTCGGGCAGGTGCCGCTTGCCGGACGCGGTGGTGTCCGCCGCCACCGAGCCTGGCGCCGGTCCTGCTCCAGATGGACCTCGCGGGCGCCCTGCAGGTGGGGACTGTGGGGCGCCATCTTCTCGTTCATGTTCGTCGACCTGTTCGATTCGGTGGGCACGATCGTGGCCTGCTCCTACGAGGCCGGCTGGTGCGCCGAGGACGGCTCCATCGAGCGCTCGACCGGGTGCTCGAGGCCGACGCGGTCGCCACGATCGCCGGCGCGCTTGCTGGGCACCAGCACGACCACCACCTATATCGAATCCGGCGCGGGCATCGCCGCTGGGGCCGCACCGGGCTGGCCAATGTGTGACGGCGGGTCTTTTTCTGGCGGCCCTGCTGTTCACGCCGGTGATCGGCATGGTTCCGGTTTCGCGACGGCGCCTGCCCTGATCGTCGTCGGCGTGTTCATGTTTCGAACGTCTCACGATCGATTTCCGCGGTTCGAGACTGGGGTCCCGGCCTTCCTGACCATCGTCCTGATGCCGCTGACCTACAGCATCAGCATGGGGCTGGCCTTCGGCTTCGTGACCCATCATCGCGGCGCTGACCGCCGGGGCAAGGCGGGACGGATCCCCACCGCATGTGGTTCATGGGGGCTGTTTCGGTTCTGGAGATCGTACTGTCAGCGATGGGCGCCTGAGACGCAGTTCTGACTGGCCTCGCCCGACCACAGGTGGCCTATATCCTATCACAATGCTATGATTTACAGGTGAGATCTTGCTCGTTGGATATCCCGCTGCCGCAGCGCTGAAAGGACCCCTCCCATGTTTCGCTTTTTAGGTGTCGTTCTCGTCGGACTGGTGACCACTGTTCCCCTCGCGTGTTTTGCCGCCTGGCCGCAAACCGGAGTTCCCGTGAGTGCGGAAGCCGGTGCGCAGAACTCCGTGGCCGCGGCACCGGACGGCTTCGGCGGCATGATCATGTGCTGGACAGACACCCGAACCGCGGGCAACGGCAATGACGTTTATGCGCAACGTATCGACGTGCATGGAAACCCGCTGTGGACCCCGGGCGGCGAGGTGGTCGTCTCGCTAGCGGAGAATCAGCCCGTTACTCGGGCGGACATCGTCTCCGATGGTGCCGGCGGCGCGATCATCGTCTGGGAGGACGAGCGCAATCTGCCCAGCTTTGGCAGCAACCTCTACATGCAGCGTCTTGACGCGAGCGGCACGGCGCTTTGGGGTGCAAACGGAATTTTCGTCGCGGCGAATCCCGGCGTCGAACAGCTCGAACCGGTCATGGCCGCCGACGGTGTCGGAGGAGCCGTCATTGCCTGGGTTGCGGATCCCGGTGGGTCGAGCGCTGCCGGACATCTACGCGCAACGTGTGGACGCGGCAGGTGCACGTTTGTGGGCGCCGACGATTGGCATTCCGGTATGCACGGCCGCGAACGCGCAGTCGAACATCAGTATGGCGATGGGCCCCAACTCGCTGACGCTGTTGGCGTGGGAGGATTTTCGCAACGGATCCGATACGACATCCACGTTCAGGCCCTCGGAGCGGGCACCGGCGGGTCTTTCTGGGCCTTCAATGGGAGATCCGTGACCAT
>CAWCBX010000207.1:0-10399 GCA_963793595.1 uncultured Gammaproteobacteria bacterium
CAACTCGGTTGTTTTTTCCATTAACACATTGGGATTCATTCCATCATCAGATAGAGGTTTCTCTGCATTCATAAATTTCCGAATGGTTTCTTCGCTTTCAGCCCTGGTTACTGGAATATTTTTTATGGAGCTCATATGATCCGCTATTCTGTCAACAAGGTTATAACCTAATTTTTTGAATTCGTCAGCGGATAAATCAATAGGAATGGTTCTGTCTTTCATTTGTTAAATGGGGTTTTAAAATATCATTATAAATTATAAATAACTTATAGACAGTTGTATAAAAAACTTAGATTCAAGTTATTATTTAAGTCTATTTCATTCTTTTTAAAATTCAAAATTCATAGGATGTCAGCGTCTGTATTGAATCCATAAAGGCATTGAGAAGATATAATAGTATGCTTTATAGTTATTATGCATCATAATAATATGTTTTGGAACGGCCAATTAAATGTACAAAAAAACCTGTGATCAGTGACGACAGGCTTTTTGCATTAAGAATTATTGAGAAATATCTTAGATTTGCCAAAAAGAAAACGCAGGGTCTGAAATTACGCCTGCATCTTTCATAACCTTTTGCATATCAGGATTTTCAAACATGGCTTCTGCCTTACTAATATCCATAACACCAAACATAATATAAACCATATTTGGATTTCCCGAGTCTGTAGCCAATCCAATTAGAGAAATGCCTGCTTCCTGCCTTCTACTTATTCCGATGACGAGTCCCAGGTACGCATTATCTTTCCACACCCATGCCACTATGCCAATCAGGATTCCCAGCACAATACCGTTGATGATGCCGACGCCGAGCTCCTTCCTTAAAACGTGGAAAAGATCGGCCGGTCGGGTGAGTCCGAGCGACAGTTCGCGCATGCTGACGCCAACTGCCTGATTCCCCGAACAGCCGCTCATGTCGGACACCATGGGAAGAAACACGGCGATGGCTATCACCGCGGCGAGGGTTTCTTCGTAGGCAGAGATCACACTCGCCGCGATGATATTCAGCACGATATTCGATGACAGCCAGGCCAGTCTCCGCCTGGAACGCAGCAGGGTCGGCATCGAGCGTAATTCATCGCCAACCTGCTGCCGCGCAAGGCTTTCATGCTCGGCACGTTCCAGTTCGGCTTCTGCCAGCTCCAGCCTCGACACCACGCCCAGCAGCATGCCCTGTTCATCGGCCACGGGGATGCCGAGAAACGGGTTGTCATGAAACAGATTAGCCAGCTCCTCCTGACTCGTTTCAGGCAGTACCGAGATCGCAGGATGCATAATATCGGCGAGCAGAACAGCACGGCGGTTACTGAGCATGTCACGCAATGACACGACGCCAATCAGATTACCGGCTTCATCGACAATATACGGATGCTGTCCACGATAACGTTCGAACGTCTCATCACCATCGGCCAGCCGGTTGAGCACGGTGCCAACTGTCTCGTTGTCGGAAAACGAAAAGACCTCCAGTTCCATCAAACCGCCAGCGGTGTCAGGGTCGTATTGAGACAGGTTACGTACACCCTCCGCACTCGCGGGCTCCATCTCGGAAAGAATGGCTTCAGAATCCTCCTGCTCCATCTCCTGTACGATATCGGCCTGCGTATCAGTATGCAGTTCCTGCATAATTTTCGCGGCAACCGAGGAGTCGAGATCCTGGATCAGGGTAGCCCCGAGTTCCGCCGGCGCCTCTTCGATCAATTCGGCGGCCGTTGCCGGCGCCAGCAGCGTAATTAAACTATCACGCTCGGTCGACGCCATCCTGGAAACCTGGCGCAATGCCTCGTGGCTGGAGATATTGTCGACAATTTCTGCAACCTGCTGTTTATCCGCGGCATCGATAGCCTCGTGCAGCGAATCTTCGATTTTATCAATCTCGGCGGCGCTATCCTTTTTGGGCGTGTCACTCATGACGACAAGATCCTCTTCGTTATTCTATTTTCTCTATCAATGGAAACCATTGTTTTGATAGTGGAAGGCAAATCGCTTTTCATACCCTGGACCAGGGTGCGTTACCAGGTGATTTGCAGGTATTTCGAAATTTAATGATTACATGGTTACCTAATATTAATCCCATGTACATGCTCGGTGTTCTGGATACTGCCGTTACTGTTATCGAAAGTTAAACTTCCCCTGATTTAAAACACCCTCTTCCAGCTGGCGATAGCCTTGTAACAATTGCCTGTAATGCCATCCGCCCCAGTTACATACCTGGCCGGACAGTTCGTATGCAACAACGCTTCAAATTACGCCTCGATGATTTGGATTCACCTGCATTATTGCTAGACTGGGTTTCAACAAACCCGATCCTGGTAAAACCAATTTCCATGCATTCTGATAACACCAAGACAAGCTATCGAAGTGAAACTATTAGTTCTCCATCACTTTTTTTGAAAGAGTTCACTGCCCGGGAAGAGATTGGCAGTCGGAAAAAAAAGTCACTTGGTGGTACCCGAGTAAAGGCGATCATCCTGCCGAAGCTGAACTGGTTACTGCTGCACACCCCTGTCTTTATCGCCATAGCACCGGTACAACTGACCATTTTGTTGTTGCGAGGGTTGTACTGGTGGCCGCAAAATCCCTGGCGTCTGTCCTGCGAATACATATGCAAAATAGCACATAAAGCAGGCCGCCCACACCAGGCAAACCAGGTTTATCAGCAGCTGTTGACCAATTTAACGGGTGCCGTGAAAAATTATGCCCATTTGTATGGCAGCGGGCTTGATTCCGTACTGCAGCAGGTACAACTAAGCAACGCTGATGCCGTGCGAATGAACCAACTGGTTGAAGAATATGGTGGTGTATTACTTATGGTGCCACATAATTTTGGCACCACCTTTTCCGTTCCTGAAATACACGAAAAAATTCCATTGTTAGTGGTTGTTCGCAACCCGGCCACCATTGAACGCACCAAGGTCGCAATCGACTTTTATGAACGCTTGCAGATCAAAATCATCATGGTCCGGGGTGGCAACCCCTTTGAGCTGTCTCGCACCCTGTTTTCTGTATTAAAAAACGGTAAAGCCGTCATCGCCACCGTCGACAGCCTCGATCGCTCGGCAAACCGTATCGAGGTTAATATGTTCGACACTCAGATTGGATTCGATCCCTGGGCCGCAAAAATTGGCGCGCGCTTGAAGCTTCCGGTCGTTCCGTCTTATTTCAAATCCCAGGGCCGTCAAGTATCCGTTGTTCTCGGCGCTCCCCTGGTAAGTGGCGACGCCAGCGAATTAATGCAGCACTACATTAGTTTTTTCGAACAGAACATTGTTGAAGACCCCGCAAGCTGGGCATTTCTCGCCGATAAAAACTGGATCAAGGCACTACGTAAAGTGAGCAGCAAACTGGATAACAGCTAGTGCCTGAAAATGGCATTGCAGTTATGCCCCGGGGTAGCGGAAACAGGCAGGCTCCTGTATTGCACAGGACAATACACTCAGCTAATCGACGATAAAAACCTGCCCGGTTAGACAACCTTCGACCGCCTTGCTGTAGGCAAGCCCGACGTCCTCGTTGGAAACATGAACATGACCGCGGAAGAAGCCGTCGTATTTTTCACGCGAGACCTCCAGTACCTCCGGGCTCACCGCGTTGATTCGAATACCCCGCGGCATATCAACCGCCGCCCCGAGCACAAAGCCATCGAGCGCACCATTGGCAGCCGCTGCGCAGGAACCACCGGGAATCGGATCGCGATTTAAAACGCCACTGGTTAAAGTAAAGGAACCACCGTCATTGATATAATCAAAACCTTCCAGCACCAGGTTGACCTGCGGCAAAACCTTGTGATTAATACCTTTCATGAACTGCTCGGTCGTCATTTCGGCTACCCCACCGAAGTGACCATGCCCTACTGCGCTAACCACCGCGTCGACTTTGCCGACCTGCTGGTACATGGCCCGTATACTGTCGATATCTTCAATGTCCACCTGCACATCGCCGCTGCTGCGACCAACCTTGATGACTTCGTGGCGACCCGACAAGGCATCAACCGCTGTCCTGCCAACAGCGCCATTCGCACCCACGATAATTACTTTCATATTAATCAGCACCTCGTCAGTTGGAACTATTCATACTAACGCCCTGGTTAGTAAAAGCCAACTAAGCGTCGTCAGCACCCGGGCTCGACTGAGCGCAGTGCAGGCATTAGCCGCAATACTCGTCAATTTTTGTCCTGAATCCCTGCATCAGTATCGGCGTCAAGGCTATGTCAGGCGATTCGAGTAATTGCTCGCCTATCTGTATAACCGGGATCAGTTCCGCTCCGGTGCCAGTGAGAAAACATTCCTCCGCCTGCGCCAGGTCTTGCAGTGTTAAACTGGTTTCCTCGCAGGGTATGCCAAGCTGTCTTGCCACGTCGATAATAACGGCACGGGTAACGCCGGCGAGTAAGCCATCGCCGAGCGGCGGAGTTCTCAGGACTCCATCTGTAACTATAAAAATATTGTCGACACTGCCTTCGCTGACATAACCGTCAAGATTGAGCATCAGCGCTTCATCCATGCCGGCCTGGTTGGCTTCGATACGCGCCAGGATATTATTCAGATAATTCAAACTCTTGATTTTCGGATCCAGGCACTGGGCGGGTAAACGACGGGTTTTCGCGACATGGAGTTTGATACCCTGGCTGTTATCGTCGACGTCCATCACCGACAGCTCATCGGCGATAATAAAAAGATTGGGGCGAGCACACTTGCGCGGATCGATGCCGAGTGAGCCCTCACCCCTGGTTACCACCAGGCGCAGGTATCCAGAATCAGCGGGAAATCGTTCGATCAATTGCTCGATAGCGGCGGTGATCTGTGGGAGGCTATAAGGCAACTCGAGGCCAATCGCCCGGGCCGACAGTTCCAGTCGCTCCAGGTGGGCTTCGAGCATAAATGTCTTGCTGTGAT
Source organism: uncultured Gammaproteobacteria bacterium (assembly GCA_963793595.1). GTDB lineage: Bacteria > Pseudomonadota > Gammaproteobacteria. The sequence continues at coordinate 4,893 of CAWCBX010000207.1, forward strand.
AGAAACGCAATCCTTCGAAGATCCCGTCGCCATAGAGCAAACCATGATCGAACACCGAAACCGTGGCTTCCGCGGCCGGTTTGATTACCTGGTTAATCCAGCAAAGCGCTTTAGTATTCATATCATTATAGGTCAATATAGATGACCTATAATGATCAACCAAAACCCGCTATTATGTCAATACTATTGACATAAATAATCATCATGAGCAAACGCGAACAGGAATTAAACCTCGCGCTGGAATCGATGCACTTCGGTTTCCGCGCGATGACCTACAAACCCGACCAGCAACTAGCACGGCTGGGCCTTGCCCGGATCCATCACCGCCTGCTCTACTTTCTGGCCCGTCACCCCGACTGCAGTATCAACGAGTTGCTGCAGATCATGCGCATATCGAAACAGTACCTGCACCAGCCGCTGAAAAAGATGATCGCGCAGGGCTATGTCAGTCAACAGCCGGATTCCGCTGACCGACGCATAAAGCGCATCCGTTTAACCGCAAGAGGAAAAAAACTGGAATACGAACTGACCGAGGTACAACGCCAACGTTTCGCCGATATCTTCAAGCAAACCGGGCCCGCGGCGGAGAAACACTGGCGCCAGGTAATGGCCTTACTCAGCGAGCAGATTGAATTCTAAAGATTGAACCGTTTCGAGCGGCGCAGCCTAAGCGCGGCCGCCGCCATCCACAACGAGTGGATAGCCGGTGATGAACTGCGCCGAATCACTGCAGGCATACAACACCATATCGGCGACTTCCTGCGCGCTGCAGACCCGTTGCAGTGGTACGCCCTCGGCAGATTCATGCAGCCCGGTTTCCACCTCCAGGCCCCGGTCCCGAAACTCGCCACGCAGCATCGGAGTATCAACATCACCCGGACATATCGGTATGATACGGATACCATCATGCGCGTAATCGAGGGCCATCGCCCGGGACATTTGCAGCACCGCACCCTTACTGGCGCAGTACGCGGTCAAATGATAGCTGCCGCTTAAAGCCGCATCCGAGGCAATGTTGATAATCGTGCCACGGCTGGATTTCAAATGCGGCAGCGCGGCACGGCAGATAAAAAACATGCCGTTGACGTTGACATTCATCGTCTGCAACCACTGTTCGTCGGTAGTCTCTTCGGCCGTCGCGTGGTAAATGATGCCGGCACTGTTGACGACTATATCGAGCCCACCGAGTATCCCCACGGCTTCGGTGACGATAAGATCACAGGCTTTTCGAACGCTGATATCGCCTGCGACAAAGGCCATACTGCCGGTTGATTTCCGGCCTTGCTTGAGGATTTCACGAGCCCGCTGCTGGTTGCGACCGGTAATCACGACCCGGGCACCCGCGGCGGCGAATGCAAGCGCGGTCGCCTCACCCATACCCGAAGTGCCGCCGGTGATTAAAACCCGCTTGCCGCTGAAATCAAACTGAATGGAAGCAGTCATCCGCCCCTGACCGGTCCCAATCCGGTAATTGCCTTGACCTCGAGAAACTCGGCGAGTCCCCACTTGCCTTTTTCGCGACCGTTGCCGGATTGCTTGTAGCCACCAAAAGGTGTATCGGTCGTGCCAGCCACGTAGTTGATCGCAACCTGCCCGGCGCGCAGCCGTCTCGCTACATGCTTGGCGCGCTCCATTTCACCCGAACTGACATAGGCCGCAAGGCCGAAATCCGAATCGTTGGCAATCTCCACCGCTTCGTCTTCATCGCTATAACCGAGGATGGCAACCACTGGTCCAAAGATTTCCTCGCGCGCAATCGTCATGTTGTTATCGACATTCGCAAACACGGTCGGCTTGACATAGTAGCCGGTGGGCAAATGTTCGGGCCGCCCGGTACCGCCCGCGACCAGGGTCGCACCCTCATCGATGCCCTGCTGGATCAAGCCCTGTATTTTGTCAAACTGGGCCTGGTTGACGACCGGGCCGATATGATCCCCCGGCTTTGCCGGTTCATCGACAGCAATGCTTTCCACGGCTGTTTTTGCAGCCTCGATCGCTTCATCCATTTTCTCACGCGGTACCAGGATACGGGTCGGCGCATTACAGGACTGGCCGCTGTTACCCATCATGTAGTGCACACCTTCGCTGACTGCCGCGCCGACATCGGCATCCTTCAGAATCAGGTTGGCCGACTTGCCGCCGAGTTCCTGGGCAACGCGTTTAACCGTAGCGGCCGCCGCTTTGGCGACGGCGACGCCACCGCGGTTCGAACCGGTGAACGACATCATGTCTATATCCGGGTGTGCCGACATGGCTTCACCCACTACCGGACCGTAACCGTTCACCAGGTTAAACACCCCGGCAGGTACGCCCGATTCATGTAACAGCTCGGCGAAGATCATCGAATCGAGCGGTGATTCCTCGCTCGGTTTCAAGATCATGGTACAGCCAGCGGCCAGGGCGGGAATCACCTTGACCGCAACCTGATTCATCGGCCAGTTCCACGGCGTAATCAGGCCGCAAACGCCGATCGGTTCGTGACGCAGAATCATGCCGTCTTCCACGGCTTCGAACTGGAAGTTAAGCAGTGCCTTGATCGCGCTCTTGATATGACCAGCACCCAGTTTGGCCTGCGAGCCTCGTGCCAGATCAATCGGCGCCCCCATTTCCGTGGAAATAGCCTGTGCGATGTCATCGAAATACTTTTTATAGCCGCGCCGAATTTCCTGCAATAACTCCAACCGCTGCGCAACACTCCACTGCGAGTACTCGGTGAAGGCCCTGCGGGCCGCGGCCACGGCCAGGTCGACATCGGCAGCACTGCCGGCACTGACCTGGGTAAAAGCTTTTTCGGTAGCCGGATTGATAACGTCGAGGGTCGCCGGAGTAACCGGGTCTACCCATGCGCCATCGATATAAAACTTGAGATGATCCATCGTGTTGGGTTCCTGGTTGTGTAATTGAATTACAGAGTGCGAAATGTGCCGTGTAGCGCATGCATCTGCAAGGCTTTTTTCAATATATGGGCTAATTCAGACGTTCCAATACTCGCCTGTCGATCCGGTGCTGCGGCATGATTGCCGCTGACATTCCCCGGCCTGAGTAAAAATACATATCGGCATATTGGTTTGATCACTATAATCGGCGCTTTGCGCAATCCACTGCCGAATTAACCAGGGGCATGACCGAGCATCGCTTATTTCCTTACTTCCTGATCCTGGCTGCCGGCTCGATCTGGGGTGCTACTTTTTCGCTGGCGCTAATCGCCACCGAACAAGGCGCACATCCGCTCGGTCTGTCGGCATGGCAAGTCGCGCTGACGGCCGCATTTTTCCTGTGCGCACGCCTGTTATCGCGCTTCACCCTGTTCAATTTGAGAAACCTGCGCCACTACATCGTGTTAGCCGTGGTCGGGATAAGCGCACCAAACCTGTTCTATTACTACGCCGCGCCACACCTGTCTGCCGGTATCCTTGCGATTACAGTTTCGACGGTACCCTTGTTCACCTACGCAATCATGCTGGTGCTGCGCTTCGAATCGATCGTTGCCCGGCGCCTGGCAGGCATCATAGTCGGCATGATCGCTATTCTATTACTGGTAATCCCCGACCAGGGGTTAAGCAGCGATGACGCCAGTTTCTGGATTCTGCTGGTGATAATGTGCGCGGTGCTTTATTCGATCGAAAACGTTTATATCCACAAGGGAATCGATGCGGTTATCGATATCAGGGAATTGCTCTTCGCTTCCAACCTGTTGGCCACCCTGGTTCAATTTCCCCTCGCCATTTATCTCGGCATCGATGAATCCTGGACCTGGTTAGCCAGCGACGCCGGCCTGTCGATTGCCGGCATCGCGATCGGTAGCGGGTTTGCCTACGCGATGTTTTTTTACACGATCAAGACTTCGGGGCCGGTGTTCGCGAGCCAATGTGCTTACGTCGTAACCTTAAGCGGGGTATTCTGGGGTATTATTATATTTTCCGAACAACATACGCTCTGGATCTGGATGTCGGTGATGGTCCTGTTGCTCGGACTGGTGCTGGTCTCTCCTGACGACAAGGCTGAGGTCGAAGATGTTGGTAAACTGCACGCGCAGAAAGATCCTCTTAGCAACCAGTGGAAGTGAACATTACTTACTGCGGGGCGCCCGGCTGAGGCGATGCGCATCCATTTGAGCAAACCGGTGCTCGACGACGATACCCTGACAGGAAATCGACTGCCAATAAACGAATCAATAGAAATATATGACTGATCAAGAACTGATAGCTCGCCGCAAGGCGACCCTCGGACCCACCTACCAGAATTTTTACGATGAACCATTACACCTGGTGCGCGGCGCCGGCACGTCACTGTGGGATGCCGCCGGGCGCGAGTACCTCGACTGTTACAATAATGTGGTTTCGGTGGGTCACTGCCATCCGCATGTAGTCGAAGCCCTGTGCAAACAGGCCGCCACACTGAACACGCATACGCGATACCTGCACGAGGGCATCGTTGAACTCGGTGAAATGCTGGTGGCTAAACTTCCGGCAGATATCGACACCTGTGTGTTTACCTGTACCGGCAGCGAGGCCAATGATCTGGCAACGCAAATCGCACGTCACGTCACCGGAAACCAGGGCATGGTGGTCACCGAGGCGTCTTATCATGGCGTCTCGGATCTGACGCGCCGGCTCTCTACCGACAGCTACCCCGAACAGGACCGCCCGGACTGGCTGGCGGTGATCGAGCCCCCCAATCTCTATCGCGGCCCGTATCACCGCGATGATCCGCAGGCCGGTCAAAAATACCTGCAGCAGGCGCGGGAGCAACTCGACAAGCTGGAACAACGCGGTCATAAACCGGCAGCGGTCATGATCGATGTAGTATGGGATTCAAACGGCCCACTGGTTGCGCCGAATGATTATGTCATCGGACTTTGCGCCGAAGTGCGCAAACGCGGCGGGCTGGTCATTGCCGATGAAGTACAGTCGGGATATTGCCGCAGCGGACGCAACTGGTGGGCCTGCGACAACTACGGCTTCCAGCCTGACATGCTGACCTGTGGTAAACCCATGGGCGCCGGACATCCGCTCTCGCTGATGGCCACCACGCGTAAAATCATGGACGACTACGCGCGGGTTTATCATTACTTCAATACCTTCGGTGGCAACCCGGTAGCGGCCGCGGTCGGTAAAGCGGTGATCGAGGTTATCGATAACGAGGGACTGCTAGAGAATGTAAATGAAACCGGCGCTCATCTCGAAGCCGGCTTGCGTGAGCTCGCGACACGCCATGCACTGATCGGTGATGTGCAGGGATGTGGCCTTTTCTGGGGACTGGATATGGTATCCAACCCGGAAACCAGGGAACCCTTAACCCACGAGAAAATGCGCCACCTCGGCAGCCTGCTCGTCGAGCAGGGGGTAATCACCGGCACTTCGGGGCGCTATGGCCAGGTGTTGAAACTGCGCCCACCGCTGGTATTTTCCCGCGCCGATGCGGACAGGGCACTTGCTGCCATCGATGCCGCGCTGAGTAAATTTGTAAAATGAATGAAATCGCACATAGCCCCGCTTCAGGTTTCA
>CAWCBX010000208.1:0-5963 GCA_963793595.1 uncultured Gammaproteobacteria bacterium
CTACCTCATCGATCGTATGCAAGGCGAGGGTTTCTTCGCTGACCTCGATTGCGCTCAGGGATTTCATGATGCTCCCCAACATATCGTTATCGATGACGTAACTTTCGAGCGCGCAGCCCATCAAACTCGCCTGCATGCCGCCGGCCTGGGTAATCAGGTTGGAGCCAGCCTGGGCCGCGAGCGTGACAGTCAGACATTTCTCATAACCGCTTTGTGCGTCGGCAATCTTGCTGTCGGTGGCGCCGGCAATAGTCGAGTTGGGCAGATCATAGTAACTGGCCATTTGCGCGCTCGCCGCCATCGTGATCGCGGCTTCACCGCTGCCACCACTCATCGCGCCGGTGCGTAAATCGGTAACCAGCGGACGCGTGCCGAAGATCGCTTTAGCCTGCGGGTTGACGAGCCAGGCGAAGATCATGCCGGACAGGGTTTCGGCGATGGTCTGCGCCACGGTACCGGCGATCGTTACCGGGCTGGAAGCGCCCATCTGCCCGAAGGTATTCGAATGCAACGGAATACCCAGGCGCGCGGCCTCGGCTAACACTTCGCAGGAATCAGCGTCGAAACGCATCGGTGGTACCGGCGGGTTGATATTGAGCGACAGGAACGGACGCGCGTAGAATGCCTCGCGCGAACCCGCGATGGTAAAACACATTTCGGCGATTTCTTCGACGTGCTCGGCCAGCGACACCGATGTGAGTACATGCTTGGCCGTGCCGGCAAGACAGGCATAGGCAGTGTTGATATCGAGGCTGTGCAGGTCGGGCATATCGCGCGCGACCAGCGAACGGCTGAAGAAATGAATATGCTCGAGACTGTCGACCACGCGCGCCGCATCGTAGAGATCGCGTAGATTCGATTCCCGGTAACGCCCACTTTCGAGGTCCATGATCAATGGTGCCGCCCCGCCAGAGCCCACGTACACGCGCCTGCCGCCTAGCTGCATATCATGCTCGGGTTTTTGACCGCAGAGTTTGAAATCTTTCGCTAAGCCGTTCAGGGCACGCTCGATCAACTCCGCCGAAAAGTGCAAGCGACCATCCCGGTCTAAACTGCCACCCGCCGCCGTGACATGCTCAATGACAATCTCGGGCGCCTCCGACATGCCGACATCCTGTAAAATCTTGCGCACCGCCCGGTCGACCACGGGCAAATCGGATGGATTCAAAGGTTGATAGCGCCCGCCGACCATACCACCGAGTTGCCGGGGCGACGACGCTGCTGCGGATGAAGCGGTTGGGCGGCGCCGACGTTTACGTTTGGCACCTGCGCCAGGCTCAGGGTCAGTCATTGAACAAGCTCAAGTAGATTGCCGACGTTGTTTTCGAATACCTTCCTTTTGCGATTGCAATGCTGCCAACAGGCGCGGCGGTAAAGTCCAGAATCCAACATGTGCTCCTGCAACCATAAAGACGACGGCACATAGATTAAAACGGATGTGTTGCATCGATCGGACAGGCCCACCGTCATACCCGGACGCTCGAAAGCAACCAAAGCCCCGCTCGAAAGCGGGGTTTCGAAAACACGACCAATGAATTATACCGGATTACTCAACTGTGCGACCGACCCAGTAGGACAGGAAGCTCTGGATATCTCCTTTTATATACTGGTTGTAGGAAACTCCATGACCCGACTCGGGGTAGATAATGACCCGTGCATTCTTGTAGTTGCCGACGGAAAGATGTGTCGCACAGTTGCCCGTGTTTTTGGCGTAGCCGGTGCTGTAGGGAGCATCCTTACCAAAATAGAAGTCCCGGGCGCCCATGATATTCAGGAAAGGGTTTTTGGAACCAGCGCCCACCTTGGGGTAGTCAGTGAAATATCCGGGCTCGCAACTCCAGCTCACGACGAGCCTGCCTTTAAACTCCTTGCCGTGATAGCGAGCCGCTGCCATGGCACCTTCGGAAACCCCCAGCAGGTACATCTCGTCCGTATTGGCGTAGCTCTGGGTGACCAGGCTTCGCGCTGCCTGAGCGATTTCGGCCTGGCGGATATTGTGCACATGCTCGTAATTTTCCTTGGGAACAGGTGAACTGAAAGAAGGGCGATCCTTCATGCCATACGAATCCGGTGCCACGAAGATATAGCCAGCCTGCGTGACCCATTCTCCATAACCGTAGTCCCACTTGAGCTTTGGAAATTCACTTGAGCGGTCGATGGCCTGCCCTGAACCGTGCATGTAAACCACAACGGGAGCTTTCTTACCCGCAACGAACTTGAGATCCTTCATGTCCTCGTAGTGACCGTAAAAGTCCTTGCCACTTTCGAGCATGGAACCGGGAACCCCGACCACGGCGCGATTCAGGCTTTGCTCGAAGTCGGGATAGGTCTCGGCCATCTGCGACGGCTCGATGGCGCCCAGATCCAGTTTGGCGCCCATGGCGAACGAAGTCCAAAGTCCAAATACCGAGAAAACCAGGAAAGAGAGGTACATATGCGTCTTCATGACAACCACCTGTTTTATGTATAGAATCGAACCGTCTATGATTAACCCTTAGTTCAAGCGATACAAACGAATTATTTAGTATTCATGGATAAAAATATTTATATTCATTATCGAAGCGGTTCCGCACCTGAATAACAAATATCAACGCCTTCCATTAACCTCGCTGAGAACCTTCGAAGCGGCAGCACGCTTGCAAAGTTTCAAACAGGCCGCGCGGGAGCTAAGCGTCACCCCGGCCACCGTAAGCAACCAGATTCGCCAATTGGAGCGAGACTGGGACTGCCTGCTTTTCGTTCGCAAAACTCGCCAGCTGGTACTTACCGATGCAGGACGTTCACTGGCCCAGGTCGTCAGTCGTGCTTTCGAGGACATTAGAACCGAGATCCAGGCACAGGTAGCCCTGGCAAAAAAAACCGTAACACTGGCGGTTGGCCCTATCTTCGCTTCGCGCTGGCTGATCCCGCGACTAAATCGGTTCCGCCGACATCAGCCAGATATTGAGCTGGTGCTGCATCACGGACCTCGCATTACGGGCGCTGAAAATATGAACACGGACGTTGCCGTGGACTGGGGAACAGGTGAATGGTCGGGACTGGAGTCTACCCACCTGTTGAACATTCGTTACTTGCCGGTTCTGAGTCCGCTCCTGGCACAAGAAAAGGGGGGACTCAAAAAACCTGCCGACCTGGTGCAATACACGATTTTGCACCAGTTCGACCGCAGCGAATGGGATGCCTGGCTACAACTTGCCGAAGTCCCCGAGTTAAATTTTGTGGACGAAACCGTGATTGTCGATTCCAATGTTATCGTGCAGGCAGCGATAGACGGTCAGGGCGTAGCGCTTGGAACATTTCCTTTTATTCAAGCTGAGCTGGATAATGGGCGACTGATTTGTCCACTGGATATAACGCTCGAACCGACACGTTCCTACCACCTGTTAACACGCGCAGGGGTGCGTAAAAATGCCGAAGTCGAAGCGGTATGTAACTGGCTTGAGAATGAGGCCAACAGCACAAGAGTCAACTAGCCAGTAACGAAATAAAACCGGAATGAATTACCTACCGGCATAGTAGAATCGGTACTTCTCCGAAGGACAATATCAGTAGCTTCCTATCGACGATACTTACGGCAAGGACCGTTGAAACCAGGCCTGCACTATTCATACAGGTATCTCAGGGACATGCGGATGCTTACCCTGGTCTATTTTCTCAAACTTCGAAAATTCGTAAGCCAGGAGCTTTTGATATAACTTCTCTTCGAAGCTGTTCGCTTTCTCGAGCTTCATTCTTTGCAGGTATTTTTGATACGGTTTCTGGTCTGCGGGAGTAAAAAAGGCTTTCAGTATGGTTGCAATCATCACCGGCGTATTTTGTTTTTTCTTTTGCAGAATTTTAAGCGCCTTGCCAATGAAAATTTCTTCTTCGGTAAAATCTGTTTCAAAAGGAAAGGTTTTAAACAGGCCCTGCTTTTTGTACTTGCTGAGTTTCCCTGAAATTTCCTCGACCCGGTTTTGCCTGAATGCCGGGCTTATCGTGTAATTGTTTTTGATTTTGCCACTCTGTTTCGCGGTTTTCGCAAGTCCCTGCTGAAAACGGGAATCGGTGATATCGAGTAAGCGTTGAATAATCTCCTGGTCTGTTTTGCCGCGCAGATCGGCGATGCCGAATTCGGTAACCACAATATCCCGCAGATGCCTCGGTATGGTCATATGGCCGTAATTCCAGACAATGCTGGAAGTATCTCTCTTGCCGGTGATTCGCGTGCTGCGCAAATTGAGAATGGAATGTCCGTCGGGTAGCGCATGCGCCATGGATACGAAATTATACTGACCGCCGACACCGCTAATCAGGCGATTGTTCTCCAGCCCGTCACTGACCGCCGAACCGCTAATCGTCATCATCATGCAGGTGTTAACAAAGCGCGCATCTTTTCTATGTAGCCTGTCGATTTCCTCGTGTCCATAGAGCTGATTGATGCTTTGCACGCTTTTCATATTGATCAACCTGCGGTCTTCGTCGTTTAAATCTCGCAGCCAGTCATAAAATTTCTGGCAGCCAAGGAAAAATCCACCGTGAATAACGTTAGCGTTTGTTAATCTATCTCCAAGACAATGCTCGTAGATCTGTTCCCGATTATCGAGACTATCCAGATCGTTCGAAATTTTGTTACCTTCCGGCGTCGTAATTTCGCCATCGTTGAAGGTCAGGTTGCGCCTGAAAATTCCGAATTTCTGCAGGTATTCGAAATCTGTCTCGGCGATCGCCTGGTGAATCCCTTTTCTCATCAGAATCAGATCGAGCGTCGCGGGCGTTACCGTTTCATCGATACTGCCCTCGTTGATGAGTCTTTGAATGACCAGGTCGTCATAAACTTTACGCTTGATGATGCCAGCCTCGTACAATTCCATGAAACCGTCGACCAGCATCTCCGACGCGGCAAAAAGGCCTTCTTCGAATGGCGCGGTTCCGCCGATCCTGTCTATCACGGGACCGAATTTCTCAATGATCTCGAAGTCCCTTAATAAATCCAGATATATGTCGTTTTGGCGGTGGCGCAGCAATAGAGCATAAATCAACGCGTCTCCTATGGCGCCGATGCCGACCTGAAGCTCGCCCCCGTCCCTGATCAGCGTGCTGCTGTATAGCCCTATCAGGAAATCACGGTCGTTGACGGCCATTTTCGGCGGGGCGAAGATTTTGTACTCGAGATCCACATTTTCCAGCACGAAGTCGAAGGTTCCGCGGTTGACCAGGGCGTCGCCATACATGAACGGCAGGTTCTGGTTGATCTGAGCAGCGAGCACAAAAGGGGGGCCGCCGTCTGAATATCGCTTTTGCATCAGGCGGATAAGATCGAGGGTTACATCCGGGTTTGAGCTCAGGCTGTAACATTCCTTGCCGTCGAATGTGCCCTTTGAGACCATCTGCAACAGGACGTTGACGCCGGCGTCGATCATGTCGCGGGCGACATGCGTGTAATTGCTGCAGATGTAATTTTGCTGGGCATAATCGTTACGCAAAAACCTGCCCGCCGGAAAATAAAATTCAAGAATTACAACATTGGGCGGCAGTGTGCCCGCCATCCTGTCCTGTTCGTAATCCAGGTCCGGGTAGTCGCCGAAAACACGCTCGACCATCGGCTCGAGGAAGCGCTTTTCGAGCAGGCTTTTGCCTTTCGGTTTATCGAGGGTTAAAGCGGTAAAGATTTTGAGGTTCAGTTCGGGATTATTCTTTACCCGGTTATACAGCGCGTTTAACAGGTGATTGGGCTTACCTGCCCCCAGCGGGGTACCAACTACCAGGTTTTTACCGACTTTGTCGATAATTCGATCGATAATTAATTCGGGATCATCAAGTTTCATACTCTAGTCTCCTTGACTGGAGCATATCTCCAATTACCCGAAAACTTATTGTTTTGGATCAGGACTTTGCCTGTCTTTTCTTAAACTACGCCTGTCGCTGATACAGGCATCAGGCGCAGACTCACCCCGCCTGCTGTGCTTGACTATAAAACGCGA
>CAWCBX010000209.1:0-17149 GCA_963793595.1 uncultured Gammaproteobacteria bacterium
TGCTCATCGTCACTCACATCACCGCTGCAACTGTAGTTCCTGTCGAGAGCCAGGAGATTGAGCGCATGATTGGTAAAAATCCAGTCACGTGCCGCGGTTCGAATTCGTGGTAAAAGCAAAATCGCGACGCGATAAAGCCGGTACCCAATTTTTGCCCCTGGCTGTGATGTTGCCGAATCAGATCCTGATTCAATAACAGGTATTGTCCACAGACACCGCCTGTTTCCGGTCCTGTGCCAACGCGTCGCTAGGCCCAAATTCGCCCAACGGTTAAGCTCTGCCACCGGCAGGCAAGCCCTTACCGGGAATCAACCAGTTCGAACAGATCAATCTGCAACGCGAGGAAGTGATAGTCTTCCGCCGCGGTGAGCGTGGCAAAGATTGACCCAGCCGCGCCGCCCTGTCTGCTACTGCGCCCAGATCATCGCGCTTGAGTTCCACCATCAAGTGAGTGGTTCCGCCGAAACGGGTAACGACCTCCTGCAGGGTCGGGATCTGCGGAACTCTTTGCTGCAACTCGCGTAAATCCACTGCTGCCACTTCCAGCTCGACACGCAAAACCCGCGCCGTACTGGAATCGTGATGACTACTCCGGCTGAAATCCCGGGTCCAGCGAACATCAAACTCGATTCCCAGCTGCCTGCCTCGGCAACCCGGCAAACGCAGCCAGGGTATTCTCCTTAATTTGCCGGTTATCGTGCTCACCACGATGGGAAACAATCTTGCAGTCAAGGAGAGACTGCCGAGACGGCCGCTCGGTATCAACAGAACCAGAAAATCCGCAAGACATTGCGCAACCTGTTCCAGGCATAAAGTAATTGCGCTGCCATTACCGGCCCGGGCCGCGACCGGGCACCCTGGCCATTATTGCGTTACAAATCGTCAAATTCGGCATCATGGAACTGTAAATGAATAATACGCCAATTTAAATGATTACACGGCGTTCTGTTTAATCTGCTGCTGGCCAGGTGAAATAGGGAGTTTCGGACACAAGGGTGACGTGATTATTCAGTGAATAGCCGCAAAACGAAGTTGGGCCGAAGTAATGGGTTGCGCCATCCGTGGCGACGATGGAAATTCGTGGTTAGTTGATATTCGCTTTCCTACTGTTTCGAGGCGCTTTCGCAGAAATCGTAGCTCGGAAATCAGGTAGTGCTCTACGCCCGGATTCAAGTTGCAGGGCGCCGCTCATGTCGACCTGTTGGCTAATACTGTTTATCGATCGTACCAGTTCGAATTTCATCGATGGCGAGGCCGAGATGCTTCAATACACTGTTCGTTGTCAGCGGATCGATATGGATATTTACCTGGTGATGGAATACCTCAACTTAAAATTGAAGAGGATATATAGGATCGGGAAGACTATTAATCTGTGACTCAATACCCCTCCAGCGGAGAATATCTTCACCTGTTCGAGCACGGATAGCCCCGGGTTGTGACCGAGGATCCCAATTTATCTGGGCACTGCGTCACATTTAGCTTCGGCGGCCAACCCGGCATCCGGGTCGATCTTACTCAATACCGAATTTAACGCTTTTGCGCAGTCGAGCCTGACCTTGAGTGTCAGTAATTCATCAGCCCGGTTTTGCCAAGATTAATTGCCGCGAGGACGCGCGCGCCGCGCCGCGCGTACAAATCGAAAACCCGAATACACCATCAACGAGGAACCGATAACCAACATGGCATCGGCGCTCGCCAGCGCATCGAAGCACTGCTCGACCCGCACCGCGGGCACTTTTTCGCCGAAAAACACGACCTGTGGCTCTACAATCCCGCCACAGGAGGACAACAGCCCGGGACATCGATTGCTGGCATCAAAGCCATTCAGACAGGCGCTACCCGCATCTCGGGGGCGATCTGCGCCGATAACTCTGCCAGCAGCGGATTTCGTCGCCTAATTGTTGTTGCATATGCTGCTCGATGGCGACACCACAACCAAAGGAACTCCTACCGTCGCCAACGAGCCATGCAACTCGGTAACCTGCCGACTACCAGCGCGTCGACGCAGACCATCGACAATTCCCGCGTGACTGTGTGCGTTAACCGCTTGAGCTGCTCCAGGCGCGCCAGTGCCTGGTGCGCCTGGTTCGGCCGGGCATGCCTGAACCGCTGCCAGCCGACAGATCGCGCCCAAGTACGCTGCCCGGCCTTCAGGCCGCTCGACAAATTCACGGTATTCCATCGGCTGTCGACGTCTTCCAAAGCCGTGCGATCGTCGCGATAGTCGGGGGAATGCCGGATGCGTACTTACCGTGCGTCAAGATCCGATCATGCCTGGCGATAAAGTCTGTCAGCAACGACGACATGGGTGACAGTCTATCAGGCTGCCTCCGCTTATTAATCAATCTTGTAAGGTTATTCGATTATTATTGCCCGATGAAGATCACCACTACCTGCATCGTGCTTCTCAAACCCGATTATATCGAGGTCGGCAACTTCGCCGAGCTCGCCGGAAGATCAGGATAGCAGCGCCACGCGTCCTTACCTACACCCATGACACGGCCGACCAAGGTGTCGCCGAGGAACTCCTGGTCAAGGCGACGCAGGCCGCGATTCAGGATCAACTCGATTGTGGCATCGACATCCCCACCGATGGCGAGCAGCGCCGCGAAAACTACTTCACTGACCATTGCCGTAATCTCGAGTAGGATTCGATTTCGTCAACCTGACCAACAAGGTGCACCGCACCGGGGCGGCGGTTGCCGATTTGCCTACCATCAACGCCAGAATCCTGCCCAGGGAATGATTTCTCGACCGGGATTTTACCATCGCGCAGAACTTCAGCGATAAACCGGTCAAGATCACCGTACCGGACCGCTATCGATTATCGGACCCCACGGCGAACAATTACGACGCCACCGAGCGCGAACTCGCCTTCGATCTGGCCGCTGCACTCAATTTTGAATGGGGCGCTGGCTGATGCAGGCTGCAAATACATCCAGGTAGATGAACCCCGCTGTACGCAAGGTCGACGACGCCCTCGCCTATGGCGTCGAATGCCTCGATCGTTGCTTCGATGGGTGCCCGCGGACGTCCACCCGAGTGATGCACATGTGCTGTGGCTACCCGGGTCACGTCGATGACGAACATTATTTGAAGGCGGACCCCTGATCGCTGACTTTCAACTGGCGCAGGAGTAGCGTGCAGCAGGTATCGATTCGAGGATGCACATTGCCTGAATGATTTGAAGTTGCTGGAAAAAGTTTGCTAATACAGCTGTGATCCTGGGTGTGGTCACCATCGCCAGCAGTAAAATCGAAAGCAGCGAATATATCGCTCAACGTCTTGAACTTGCCTTGCGATACATCGATGAGCACCGGCTGCTGGCAGCCCCCATTTGTGGCTTAATGATGCTTGGCCGCAAACTGGTGCCATGGCCAAACCGAACATGTGCGCGGCCGCAGAACGTTGACTGGTACTAGCACAACGTATACATCAGGTTCGATAGGTAAGCAGCGGGGATTTCACATGGTGGTCGATCTCAGTAGTAAAAAAATGATCACGTCTTCACGGCCCGGCCTTCGAAGCCAGGCCGTGAAGCATGATGATTTTTTTACTACTGAGATCGACCGCCATGTGAAATCCCCGCTGCTTTACCTTATCGAACCTGATGATTTATACGTTTGCTGCTAGTACCAGTCAACGGCTTCTGCGGCCGCGCACATGTTCTTCAGTTTGGCCATCGCCAGTTTGCGGCCAAGCATCATCAAGCCACAATCGGGGGCTGCCAGCAGCCGGTCGGCATCGATGTGTCGCAAGGCAAGTTCAAGACGTTGAGCGATATATTCGCTGCTTTCGATTTTACTGCTGGCGATGGTGACCACACCCAGGATCACAGCTGTATTAGCAAACTTTTCCAGCAGCTTCAAATCATTCAGGCAATGTGCATCCTCGATCGACACCTGCTGCACGCTACTCCTGTCGATCGCCTGCGCCAGTTGAAAGTAGCAATCGGGGTCTGCCTTCAAATAATGCTCGTCATCGACGTGACCCGGGTAGCCACAGCACATGTGCATCACTCGGGTGACATCCGCGGGCACCCCGTCGAAGCAACGATCGAGGCATTCGACACCATAGGCGAGGGCGTCATCGACCTTGCGTACGAACAGGGGTTCATCTACCTGGATGTATTTGCAGCCTGCATCAGCCAGCGCCCTGATTTCAAAATTGAGTGCAGCGGCCAGATCGAAGGCGAGTTCGCGCTCGGTGGCGTAGTAATTGTTAGCCGTGGTATCGATAATCGATAGCGGTCCCGGTACGGTGATCTTGACCGGTTTATCGCTGAAGTTCTGCGCGATGGTAAAATCCCGGTCGAGAAAATGGTTGCCCCTGGGCAGGATTCTGGCGTTGATGGTAGGCAAATCGGCAACCGCCGCCCCGTTGCGGTGTACCTTGTTGGTCAGGTTGACGAAATCGATACCTTCGAGATTACGGCAATGGTAGTGAATGTAGTTTTCGCGGCGCTGTTCGCCATCGGTGGGGATGTCGATGCCACAATCGAGTTGATCCTGAATCGCGGCCTGCGTCGCCTTGACCAGGAGTTCCTCGGCGACCTGGTCGGCCGTGTCATGGGTGTAGGTAAAGGCGCGCGTGGCGCTGCTATCCTGATCTTCCGTTTCGGCGAAGTTGCCGATCTCGATATAATCGGGTTTGGGATAAGCGCCGATGCAGGTCGTGGTGATCTTCATCGGGCAATAATAATGGAATAACCTTACAAGATTAAAGCATTAATAAGCGGAGGCAGCCTGATAGACTGTCACCCATGTCGTCGTTGCTAACAGACTTTATCGCCAGGCATGATCGGATCTTCGTGCTGACCGGCGCCGGTGTGAGTACCGCGTCCGGCATTCCCGACTATCGCGACGATCGCGGCAACTGGAAGCATCAACAGCCGATGGAATACCGTGAATTTGTCGAGCGGCCTGAAGCCAGGCAGCGTTACTGGGCGCGATCTTTTATCGGCTGGCAGCGGTTCAGGCATGCCCGGCCGAACCAGGCGCACCAGGCACTGGCGCGCCTGGAGCAGCTCAAGCGGTTAACGCACACAGTCACGCAAAATGTCGATGGTCTGCATCAACGCGCTGGTAGTCGGCAGGTTACCGAGTTGCATGGCTCGTTGGCGACGGTCGGTTGCCTTGCTTGTGGTGTCGCCATCGAGCGGGCGTCTATGCAACAACAATTAGGCGACAGAAACCCGCTGCTGGCAGAGTTATCGGCGCAGATCGCCCCCGATGGTGACGCCTGTCTGAATGGCTTTGATGCCAGCGGAATCGATGTCCCGGGTTGTATCTCCTGTGGCGGGATTCTGAAGCCGCAGGTCGTGTTTTTCGGCGAAAATGTGCCCGCGGCGCGGGTCGAGCAGTGCTTCGATGCGCTGGCGAGCGCCGATGCCATGTTGGTTATCGGTTCCTCGTTGATGGTGTATTCGGGTTTTCGATTTGTACGCGCGGCGCGGCGCGCGGATATTCCTGTCGCGGCAATTAATCTTGGCAAAACCCGGGCTGATGAATTACTGACACTCAAGGTCAGGCTGGACTGCGCAAAAGCGTTAAATTCGGTATTGAGTAAGATCGACCCGGATGCCGGGTTGGCCGCCAAAGCTAAATGTGACGCAGTGCCCAGATAAATCTAGACGCTGGTCACAACCCGGGGCTATCCGTGCTCAAACAGTGAAGATATTCTCCGCTGGAGGGGCATTGAGTCACAGATTAATAGTCTTCCCGATCCTATATATCCTCTTCAATTTTCAGTTGAGGTATTCCATGAGCCAGGTAAATATCCATATCGATCCGCTGACGACGAACAGTGTATTGAAGCATCTCGGCCTCGCCATCGATGAAATCAAACTGGTACGATCGATAAACAGTATTAGCCAACAGGTCGACATGAGCGGCGCCCTGCAACTTGAATCCGGGCGTAAGCACTACCTGATTTCCGAGCTACGATTTCTGCAAAAGCGCCTCGAATCGGTGCGAGAGAAAGCGAATATCAACTAACCACGAATCTCCATCGTCGCCACGGATGGCGCACCCCTTTACTTCAGCCCAACTTCGATTTGCGGCTATTCACTGAATAATCACGCCGCCATTATATTGCCAAAATCCTGTTCCTCGTATGTGGCCAGCAGCAGATTAAACAGGGGGTTGACGCCGTGTAATCATTTAAATTAGCGCATTATTCAATTACAGTTCCCCGATGCCGAATTTGACGATTTGCAACGCGATAATGGCCAGGGTGCCCGGTCACGGCCCGGACCGGTAATGGCAACGCAATTACTTCATGCCCTGGAACAGGTCGCGCAACGTCTTGCTGATATCTGGTTCCTGTTGATACCCCGCCGACGGCCGTCTCGGCAGTCTCTCCTTGACTGCAAGATTGTTTCCCATCGTGGCGAGCACGATAACCGGCAAATTAAGGAGAATACCCTGGCTGCGTTTGCCCGGGTTGCCGAGGCAGGCGGCTGGGGAATCGAGTTTGATGTTCGCTGGACCCGGGATTTGCAGCCGGTAGTCATCCACGATTCCAGTACGGCGCGGGTTTTCGGTGTCGAGCTGGATGTGGCAGCAGTGGATTTACGCGAGTTGCAGCAAAGGGTTCCGCAGATCCCGACCCTGCAGGAGGTCGTTACCCGTTTCGGCGGAACCACTCACTTGATGGTGGAACTCAAGCGCGATGATCTGGGCGCAGTAGCAGACAGGGCGGCGCGGCTGGATGAAATCTTTGCCACGCTCAACGCGGCGGAAGACTATCACTTCCTCGCGTTGCAGATTGATCTGTTCGAACTGGTTGAATTTGCCGGTGACAAGGCTTGCCTGCCGGTGGCAGAGCTTAACCTGGGCAATTTCAGTCACGACGCGTTGACACAGGATCTGGGCGGTGTCTGTGGACAATACCTGTTATTGAATCAGGATCTGATTCGGCAACATCACAGCCAGGGGCAAAAACTGGGTACCGGCTTTATCGCGTCGCGATTTTGCTTTTACCGCGAATTGAACCGCGGCGTAGACTGGATTTTTACCAATCATGCGCTCAATCTCGTGGCTATTCGACAGGAACTATTGCAGCGGTGATGTGAGTGACGGTATCGGTCAGATCGAAAAACCGATGCAAATCAATTATTTTCGTGCCAGTATTTCGTTCAATAATGACTGGATCGACCAGGGGCTGATATTGGATTCCAAGGATATACTCGAAGCGTTGGGTACATCGCATCTGTTTTCTGAACTAACCGAAGCACAGATGGATCGTGTCCGGCGGCATTCCCATGTAACCGATATGATCGAGGGCGAGCCGCTGTTTTTCCAGGGTGATAGCGCGACCAGTTTTTACCTGGTCCTTTCCGGCCGCATCAAACTGTTTCGAATTTCTCCAGACGGCAAGGAAAAGGTTGTCGAGATAATGGAGACAGGAGCAACCTTTGCCGAGGCGCTAATGTTCATGGATCAGCCGCATTACCCGGTAAACGCGACTGCGATCGGGCCGAGCAGGGTTATCGGTATTAACTGCAAGGACTTCAAAGCCATGCTGCGCGAATCGATTGACACCTGTTTCCTGTTGCTCGGGGGAATGAGTTTCCGGCTGCGCGGACTGATTCGTGAAATCGATGCGCTCAGCCTCGACACGGGTACGGTGCGCACGGTTGCCTATCTGTTAAACCAGGCTCCGGCGGACAGTAATTGCTTCGAACTCACAATTGCCAAGAGCGTGATCGCGTCGAGGCTGTCGGTAAAACCCGAAACATTTTCGCGTATTTTAAAAAATCTGCATGAGCAGAAAATCGTTTCCCTCGATGGACGTAATGTCACGATTCACGATCGCGACGCAATGATCGTTATATGTTCGGGCGAGCTGTCTGGATTAAGAGACTAATTCCTTACCCGCTTCCTGTCGTCGTCGGTAGGGTGTCAAGGCAACTCTTTGTGGCATATCAATCACACCGATCTCTGCGTCGCTAAGATAGCAGCCCGGATCTTCTGCCCATGGATTGCCGGTTAACTGCCAGGCCCGGGTGCGCGAGTTACCGCCGCAAATAGCCAGGTGCTGACATTTTGCACAGCGTCCCTCGAGCGGCCTTTGTCGGGCTTTCAGGCCCGCCATCAGCGGATCCGAAGTGTCCTGCCAGATTTCGGAGAAGGGACGTTGCTTGACATTACCGATGCTGTAATCCCACCACATGGTATCCGGATGCACGGTACCGAGATTGTCAATATTGGCGATGTTGACGCCGGATGAATTGCCACCCCAGCGTAGTAGTTGTTTGCGTAATGCTTCGACATGTTCCGGCATGTGCTTGCTGGCCCATTGCAACAGGTAGACGCCGTCGGCATCGTTGTTGCCGGTAACAAATTCCCGTTTTACGCCCTGCTGGACATCCTGCCAGCAGGTCTCGAACAACAGGTCCATGGCGTCGCGCGTCATCTGGTAGTGCAGGTCGCTGGCGCGGTTACGATTACCGCGCCCGGCATAATTCAGATGCGACAGGTAAAACTTGTCGATATCTTCGTCGCGCATCAGTTGCAACAGATCAGGCAGCTCGGTGGCATTATCCTGGGTCAGTGTAAAACGCAGTCCAACCTTGATGCCGGCGTCATGGCATAAGCGGATACCGTTGATGGATTCATCGAAAGCACCCTGTTTGCGACGGAACATGTCATGCGTAGCGCGCATGCCATCGAGGCTGACGCCGACATAGTCGTAGCCGATGGCTTCGATGTCGGCGATATTGTCTGCGCTAATCATCGTGCCATTGGTAGACAGGCCGACATAAAACCCCATCTCTTTGGCATGCCGCGAAATCTCGAAGATATCGGGGCGCAGCAGCGGTTCACCGCCCGACAAAATTAACACCGATACGCCGAATGACTTCAGGTCCCGCATCACCGCCAGCACTTCTTCGGTATCGAGCTCGCCCGGAAAATCGATATCCGCCGAGGTGGCATAGCAATGTTTGCAGGCCAGGTTACAGCGGCGGATCAGGTTCCAGATGACTACCGGTCCGCTACCCATCGTGACTGGTTTTGGGGTGGGCGAAACGCTATGTCCGCTTGCGAGTGCATGCATATATCGACTTATACGAAACATCAGGCTACTAACCTCAGGCCGGTTTTTTTCAGAATCCTGGTACTGAAGAGCACATCGTGCTGCCTGCAGTCAGGGCCAAGTAAATTAACTATCTGTTCCAGCTTGGCCTTCACTTCGTCACGATCATGACCGTGTATCATCGCAAACAGGTTATAAGGCCAGAGCGGTAAATGGCGTGGTCTTTCATAGCAATGGCTGACGAAATCCAGGCGGCCGACGCGGGCACCAAGTTCGGCCAGCTTGTCATCATCGACGTCCCACACCGACATACCGTTGCCATGCAAGCCGAGGCGGTAGTGATTGGGTATCGCACCGATGCGCCGAATGACACCACGTTCGAGCATGAGCCGCATACGTTGCATGACGGTTTGCGTATCGCAGTCACAGGCCCCGGCGACCTCGGTGTAGGGCGCCGTCTGCAGCTGCAACCCGGCCTGGGTTGCCTGCACGATATTGCGATCGAGCTCATCGATGATCATGCCACCCTGCTTCATCGGTCCTGGCACGGGTTGCGTGCTGACGCCGTCAGATTCGTCCAGTATTAACCACAGGCCCAGGTAAAAGGTCTGTAACTTGGGGAAGTTGTACACTGGCAGGTTGGCGGCCTGCTCGATCCGTTCGATGGTTTGCTGCAGTAGTTCAGGGGTTTCGGTGGCGATCACGAACCACATGTTAAGTTCATGTTCACGCTGGTAGTTATGGGCGACTTCCGGCATCTCGTTAACCATCCTGGCGATTTCGTCGAACCTGTCGTCCGGCACTGATAACGCGGCTAGCGTCAGGCTGCCACCCATGCTGGAAGCGTCATACAGGGGACCGAAACGGCTCAACAGGCCATCATCCATTAATGCCTGGATCGTGCTCAACAGCGTGGCTGGATCGGTGCCGAGATCAGCGGCGACGCTGGCAAAGGGCTGTTCCTCGACCGGGAAACCGCCCTGGTAGCGATTGATGAACTGGCGGCTTAATTCATCCATTGATAGCCATTCCCGAATGCTCTGCTCGAGGTTGGCGCGAGTAACTCGCTCCGCGTTGTTTGAAGCAACGTCGGCTGAACAGGATTTCATGCTCGATGCCGTGCAGACCGCATTGTTCGACGATGAACCCAACCTGCTCGATGACCGCGGCGCGGTCCTGTCCGTGGATCATGCTGAACAGGTTGTAGCGCCATTCCGGCAGGCGTCGTGGGCGTTGATAGCACAGCGTGACGAATGAATATTGGCCGATACAGTGGCCCAGTTCCGCGACACGGGCATTCGGGATATCCCAGACCACCATGCCGTTGGCGCGATAGCCGAGCTTACGATGGCGCACCACGACGCCGAAACGTTTGACATCACCGCGCGCCATAATTCTCTTTATGCCGTCGATGACCGCTGTTTCGTTACAGCCCAGTTGCGCCGCGATCGCCGCGTAGGGGTGCTCCACCAGCGGTAAGCCTGCGCTGATGATTTCGATTAGTGCTTTTTCGAACGGCGAATCCTTGATCATGTCCATTTCAGGTCAAACCCCAGGTCGATGAAGTGCTCGTTTAACAGTGGCAAATCGAGCACCGGGTAACCGCAGCGCTGTTCAATTTCGAAGAGGACGGTTTGCAGCCGCTCCTCGTCTCCGGCAACCACGACGAACCACAGGTTGATGCGATGCTCGCGTTCATAGTTGTGATTCACTTCGACGAATTCATTGACGATGGCGGCGACCTCTTCGAGTTCCGCGGCGGGCACGGCAATCGCCGCCAGGGTGCTGGCGCCGATCCGGTTGGGTCTAAACACAGCGCCAACCCGACTGATCACGCCTTCGGTCTGCAGGCGTTTTAGCGTCTCCAGTACTGTCGTCTCGTAGACACCAAGCTGTTTGGCGATATCGGCCCAGGGGGATGAGGTTAACGGCATTCCCTGCTGAAACTCGTTCAGCAGCTTCTGCTCAAGTTGGGAAAACTGTCTCATAAGCCAATCCGGTGCGCGCGCGAAGTAAAGAAAATACCGCTCGGTTTAGTGGCGGGTATCGAGGCTTTACGCTCGAAGGTTGACGGTGTCGTAAATTTCGACGCGATTTTCGTCGCGCACCGATAACCAGACTTCCTCGCCACGGGGTTCGAATTCCATGTGCAACACGCCCTTGCCCGGCTTGAGTTGCCGGATTACCGCCAGCGCCTGGGTATCGATGACCTGAATGGTGTCGTTGTCGGGCAGGGCGAAGTTGACCCAGACCTGGCGACCGTCGGGGCGGGCCATGACAAATATCGGTTGGCCATGCACCTTGATCCGGGCCGCTTCCTGCCAGGTACGCATATTGATGACCAGCACTTCATGGCGGCCGACAGCGGGCACGAAGGCCAGATCCCCGGCAACTGCCCAGCCCTCGAGGTGGGGCATCTTGTAAACGGGTAATTTCTGCTCGCCCTTGCCGTAGTTCGGCAGGATGCGTGTCACTCCCGCCGCTGGATTCCATAAGTCCAGCAGCGCCATGCCGTCTTCACCGAATAGTCCGGCAATGTAGTAGCGACCGTCAGGCGTAATAAGCGCGTCGTAGGGATTGCGGCCTATGCCGGTGAATTTTTCGATCGACGGGTTGGCCAGGTCCGACATGTCGACGACCCAGATTTCGCCGGCGTCCCACAGCGCAAAAACGAACTTTTGCCCGGGTGCGTCCACCAGCCCGATAACCTTGGAACGTTGCCCGGCATCGCCAAAGGTGGCTGGAATGTCGGCCACCAGTTCGAGTGTATCGGCATGGAATATCTTGACCCCGCCCGGCTTGTAGTTGGAAACCGCGACCAGGCGGCCGTCCTGTGAAATCGCACCACCGATGCTGTTTCCCGACTGCAGGGTGCGCCCACTCAATTCAACGTCGAGAATATCGAGCTTGCTCAGGCCGCCGTCGCGCCCGAACAGGTAGGCATAGCGAGCGTCGCGTGAATACACCACCGAGGCATGCGACAGGTCGCCGAGTCCCTCGATACGACCGATGCTGGTATTACCGCTGGTTTCGATGATCTGCACGCTGCCGCTGGCGCGTTCGACGAACAGGCCGAGATCCCCGGTGCCACGCGCCGCCGCCGTCGAACCGCTCAGCAGGGCCAGCAGAAAGCAACACGAGAACCCGTTCATTGCGCTATTCCCTGCAGCAGCATGTCAGCCATCCAGCGCGCTTCGACGGGTGATAGCAGTGGGCGCCACGGTGGCATCGCGGTCCCGGGGCGACCGTCGAGTATTACGCTGCTGAGGTAGTCTGCGGATTTGCCTTGCAGCATATGCGGAAGCAGTGCCGGTCCCAGCCCACCACGCATCTTCAGGCCGTGACAGGAACCGCAATCCTGGATCAGCAGATTGCGCAGTTCCTGTTGACGATCGCTTGAAATATCGTCGCTGGCGGCAAGCGGAGCCGCAATCAGGAAACTAAGCGCGAGCCAGACTAAGCGAGTCATAAGTAATAGCGCCCTCGTTTTGCTGGCATTCAGACTGAAACCAGTCGAGTTCATCGCTAAGCGTTACCACGTCGCCAATGATGGTGGTGACAGGTGACTGCAGTCCTGCCGAGCTTACTGCATCGGCCAGCTCGGCAAGGCTGGAAATAACCTTCTGTTGGCTGCTGGTGGTACCGCCATGTACTGCGGCCGCCGGCGTGGAGGCGGGCAGGCCGGCGCGTATCAGTTCGCTGCATATTGTTTGCAGATTGGCGAGACCCATGTAGAAAACCAGGGTGCAATCGGGGTCGGCAATCTTGTCCCAGTCGACTTTCAGATCTTCGTTGTTTTGTAGATGTCCGGTGACAAAACGTACGCCATGGCAGAGTCCCCGATGAGTCAACGGGATGCCACTGTAGCTGCTGCAACCGGCCGCGGCGGTGACACCCGGAACGACTTCGAAAGGGATGCCGTGCCGGCGCAGTACCAGGGCCTCTTCGCCACCACGCCCGAAGATATACGGATCACCGCCTTTCAAACGCACCAGGCGTCGACCCGACAAGGCCAGGCTGACGATGATTTCATTGATTTGATCTTGCGGGACGCAATGCTTGCCGGGCGTTTTCCCAACCGAAATCTGGCTGACCCCGTGCGGTATTAATTCGAGAATTTCGGGGCTGACCAGGCGGTCGAACACAACCACATCGGCTTGCTCAATCAGGCGCAGCGCCTTGATCGTCAGTAACTCGGGATCTCCGGGTCCAGATCCAACCAGTGATACGAAACCTGTTGTCACCATAGATAGTTCCTGTGTTTTGCTGCGGTGGATTAAGTCTCGCGGTGAATCTTTTATCGATACCGCGATAAGTGCCGATCATTATTAATAGCCGGGCGCTTTTTGTATTTGATAAATGTCAACCACAGACGCAGGTGCCACCATTGCAAGACTCCGATACGTCGGACCGCCACTTGCGCGGGAATGGCTGCTTGAAAGGGCCTGCGAAGGTAGATTTCAATTTTGGCCGGTGATTATCTGCCTTCCTGTGGTAAGGTTATCGATCAAGTAACGGTATCACTGGCTACCGGGACGTGAATTCGAGGTTCATGGATCACAGTTGGGGGGATTCACTAAACTTCTTCCCCGCGGCCAACAATATCGCGCAGTGCCTTAGAATAAACAGTCCGGTCAAGCCGGCTACAGGAGGTCGTGATGCTTAAAAAAATATTACTGCCCAGTATATTGATTATCCTTTCCTACGGGTTTTGGGTCAGCCCTGATTTCAAGGAAATCGCAGCCGGGGTTTCCATATTTCTGTTTGGTATGCTTTTTCTGGAAGAGGGGTTCAAAGCCTTTACCGGTGGCGTACTCGAAAAACTGTTACAGAAAACCACCGATAAAACCTGGAAGAGCCTGTTATTTGGCGTTGTCTCGACGTCGATCATGCAATCAAGCTCGCTGGTTTCGGTGATCACCATTTCATTTATCAGTGCCGGCCTGGTTTCGCTGGTTGCCGGGATTGGCATCATTTTCGGCGCTAACATCGGCACCACGACCGGAGCCTGGCTGGTTGCAGCTTTCGGACTCAAGGTGAAGATTTCAGCCTACGCGATGCCGATGCTCGTCTTCGGCATCGTGTTGTCGTTCCAGAAGTCCAAGTACCTGAAGGGTGCGGGCGCGGTCCTCGCCGGACTAGGGTTCCTGTTTCTGGGTATTCATTACATGAAAGAAGGATTCGAAGCGTTTAAGGACAGCTTCGACCTCGCTTCGCTGGCGGTCGGAGGTTACCCCGGGTTATTCCTGTTTGCCGCGATCGGTGCAGCAGCGACCGTGGTGATGCAATCCAGTCACGCGACGCTGGTGTTGATTCTAACCGCACTGGCAGCATCGCAAATTACCTATGACAACGGTCTGGCGCTAGCGATCGGCGCCAACGTCGGCACCACGATTACCGCCATTATCGGGTCACTGAGCGCAAATGTTCAGGGCAAACGGCTAGCGGGCGCGCACTTGATATTCAATGTCGTCACCGGGGTCATCGCAATCGCATTTATCAGTCAGTTCATCTGGGCGGTCGATATCGTTAGCAACAAGGTGGGCATAGCTGCGGATAATTACACGATGAAACTGGCCGTATTTCATACCCTGTTCAATCTCACCGGTGTATTGGTCATGGTTCCACTGATCCAGCGACTGGCGGATTTCCTGGTCAAGTCTCTGCCTGAAAAAGCGAAGGATCTTGCCGAACCCCTGTACCTCAACGATGCCGCGATCGAGTTTCCCGAAACCGTGCTGAAGGCATTGAAGAAGGAGGTCTGGCACCTGTTCGATTCGGCCTTCGAGATCATGGCCCATGGCATAAACCTGCATCGCACCGAGATATTGACGTCCCCCGATCTTGAAAAGACCATCGATAATGATCGGGAAGTCCACGAGTTTGATCTGGACGACTTATACGAAAGCAAGGTCAAGGTGCTTTACAGTGCGATTGTTGATTTCATTTCAAACTCGCAGGCGCATATGTCCAGCGATTTTGCCGAGGAAATGTTCCGCCTGCGCAAGGCCGCGGGTGAAATAGTGGAATGCGTCAAGCACATCAAGCATCTGCGCAAAAATGCCACCAAGTACATGCTTTCCGACAACGAACACATTCGCGACGAATATAACCAACTCAGGTACCAGGTCGCGATGATACTGCGCGAAATATATCGCTTGCGCGGGGGCGAGGGCGAAGATGTTGATCATGCGCTGGCGCTGCTCGAAATGGATGAACTAAAGGCGGAAATACAGTCAGCACATGCGGAACTTGACATGCGGGTTGCCGGAATACTGCGCGATGATCGGATTACGCCGACCATGGCAACCTCGCTACTGAACGACTTCAATTACGTGGACGAAACTTCGCGCCATCTGCTCGATACGGCCCAGGCGCTGCTGGTCTCGCATACCGATCTCGTGTCCGAGGCAGCGCAGGAAGTCGTGCTGGATGAGGATGAAATTGAGAAAGCTTCGGCTGCCTGAAATTGGTCGGTCAAAACCTGCCGCTAATTTTCCGCTAAAACTCGATACTGATAGAGGGGTACTAATGAAATTCACCAAACTGGTCAACAAGTTTGAAAAACTTGTCAAAAAGCATGAAAAAGGGGTCAGTATCGAAGCTGAGAAACTGACAAAACTGCAGCAGTTGCTGAGCGATAAAAGGGATCGTTATCAAGCCAGTCTCGATACGACCGGGGATGCGGGAAAACGTAAGAAACTCGAAACCAAATTAAGAGTTGTAAACGCGCAGCTGGAAAAATCAAAAAAAATGCCTGTGACCAACTGAAAAAGTTCAGCTCACCCCAGCTATTTTCTGTCATCCCGTGGCTTGCCCCGATGCGTCGGACCGGCGGGATCCAGTAGAGGCCGGGAATATCGGTAAATCCAAAGTTATCCCCACCTACTTATAAAGTCATCCCCGCCTACTTATAAAGTCATCCCCGCGAAAGCGGGGATCTCATAACGTGCCACCATTGCAAGATCCCCGCTTTCGCGGGGATGACCACGAAATAAGCGGGGATGACCACGAAATAAGCGGGGATGACCACGAAATAAGCGGGGATGACCACGAAATAAGCGGGGATGACCACGAAACAAGCGGGGATGACCACGAAACAAGCGGGGATGACCACGAAACAAGCGGGGATGACCACGAAATAAGCGGGGATGACCACGAAATAGGCGGGGATGACAGAAAGGATGCCGGGATTACTTCAACCGGATTAGACTGCAGTCTGTTTACTTTACGGTAAGAACCGAACAATCTGCGCGTTGAGAAACCTTGTGCGAAACACTGCCGGTGACGAAGCCTTTTAGATTACTAAGCCCGCGTCTGCCCATGACAATGATGTCGGCATCCGCTTTTTTGGCGACTTCAAGAATACTGTTGGCATAATCGCCGGTATGAATTTTACTAACAACATTTGCCACGCCGGCCTTTTTGGCGTTAGCAGCCGCCTTATCGACTATTTGCTCTCCAAGTAAGGCAATAATCCTGGCTTCTTTGGAGTCGCCGGCGCTGCCGAGGAATCGGGCAATATTCGAGTAGGTATTTTCCTTGTCTTTTACTCGTGGCTTCCTGGATTCAGACATCAGCTCCACTTCAGCCATATGTGAAAATGCTTCGGGGGGGTGATCATGGGTCAGAACATGAACCAGTGTTAACCGGGCTTCGTATTTAGCGGCCAGGTCTATGGCCAGAGCCTGAGCATGCTTGCCAGGAATGGAGCCATCGATTGCCACTACTATGTTTTTAATCACGGTTAAATACTCCCTTCGTTACTGGAATAACTTCGTTTGAAGGCGACATGCTAGCATTACAGCAGCTCCCTTTGAAAGAGAAGAAAAAATTATCCCCCCACTTCTGCACCCGGATCAGGGATAAACAGGTAAGTTACGTCGGGCAGAAAATCCCGGGTAGAACAGGATTTCGCTATTTTTCCCGCCCAGTCTTACCGCAGGTAACGCGTCGGTGAGCATGGTGACGATTTCTGCGGATGTCGGCAGTCCTGGTCGATTACGAATGCGGTTTCGAACTGCGCCCGGATTTTAGCGACAGGTACATCAGTACCAGAAATATGATGCCACCGATGATCGAGACCAGTCCGCCGAATCCCATCAGGCCC
>CAWCBX010000210.1:0-6140 GCA_963793595.1 uncultured Gammaproteobacteria bacterium
TACCTGTGTTGCAAAAGCTTCATTAATTTCCCAGTAATCGATATCATCAATAGTGAGTTGTTTGCGCTGCATGATGGGTGTCATTGCATGCACCGGGCCCATGCCCATCACTGCAGGATCAAGGCCAGCCCATTGTGTATCTGTGATAGAAGCAAGTACTGGCAGCTTATGTTTTTTTACCGCTTGTTCACTGGCAAGTAATAACCAGGAAGCACCATCAGTAATTTGTGCGCTGTTTCCAGCGGTAACTTTTCCATATTTTTTATCAAAGGCGGGGCCGCCTTGCCCGGCTCCAGGCTGCCGATATCATCGCGTCCAAGCACCGCGGCACCGCCGCGGGTGGCAAGCTCAAGCGCCTCGCGCGCGGCAAAGCGATCGGCGCTGGATTCAAAACCCGGCCAACCGACACGCTGCAACAGCATCGCCTGACGGGCTTCGCCGAGCAAGTGGTTACCATCGTTACTCGCCGAGCCGTCGACACCGAGACCGATACGAACCTCCGCGTCAATCATTTCACGCACCGGCGCGATGCCCGAAGCCAGGATCATGTTGCTGCTCGGGCAGTGGCAAACCCCGCTACGGGTCGCGGCGAGCATACCGATTTCAGTACTATCCGGGTGCACCATATGCGCGAACCAGACATCGTCGCCGATCCAGCCCAGGCTTTGCATGTATGCCAGGGGTCGCATGCCGAACTGCTTTTCACAGAAGCGGTTTTCGTCGATGGTTTCGGCCAGGTGGGTATGCAGGTTGACCCGCGGGTGGCGGCGCGCAAGTTCGGCGGTCTTGCGCATCAGTTGCGGATGTCACGCTAAACGGGGAACAGGGTGCGAGTCCTATGCGTAGCATCGAAAAGGGTTCAGGATCGTGAAACTCGGCAATGACACGCTCACAGTCGGCCAGGATATCCGTCTTCGTTTTCGCAGACGTTATCCGGTGGCAAACCACCCTGGCTTTCACCCAGGCTCATGCTGCCACGCGTCGGATGAAATCGTACCCCGAGCTCACGCGCGGCGCGAATCTCGTCATCCAGGCGGGCCCCGTTGGGAAACAGGTACAAATGGTCCGCTATCGTCGTCGCACCGGCCAGCATTAGCTCCGCCAGGCCCAGTTTTGCGCTGACATAGACCGCGGTAGCGTCCATCTGTCCCCAGATCGGGTACAGGGTTTGCAGCCAGTCAAATAACGACTTGCCCTCTGCGGTACCAATGCTGCGGGTCAGGGTCTGGTATAAATGATGATGGCAGTTCACCAGGCCGGGCATGAGTATGCAGCCGCTGGCATCGATATGTCGATCCGGAACCAGGCCTTTTTCATTCAATAGTTGAAGCATTTCTTCGCTACTGCCAACCGCTTCGATCAGCTTGTCTCGAACAACTATGGCCCCATTTTTAATTTCACGCCGCTGATCGTCCATGGCAACCAGTACGGTGGCATTGTCAATTAACAATACGCTCATTGTTTCGACCTGGAGTATTGGCGTTTACCCATCAAATGGGTTGCCTGGATCGAGCGATCGTCACCCAGCATCATCAAGGCGAACAGACGCTCTTCGCAGGGTTTGCGCCTGCTCCATACGACATTGCATCAATTCGGTTGCGGCAAGATCCAGCACGACGAAATCGGCTTCTTTACCAACCGCAAAATTACCCAGTCGATGATCGATATAAAGCGACTCCGCGGCGCCGAGGGTGGCCAGGTAAAAAGCTTTCAACGGGGTCAGGCTCTGCCCCGTCAACTGGCAGACCTTGTAGGCTTCATTCAGCGTCTGCAACAGGCTGAAACTGGTGCCCGCACCGACGTCGGTGGCGATGCCAACCTTGATATCCTGCGCGCGCGCATCGTCAAGGCTGAACAACCCACTACCGAGGAAAAGATTGGAAGTCGGGCAAAACGCCATCGCGGCACCACTGGCCGCCATACGCTCACGATCCGCCTGGTCGAGATATATACAATGCGCAAATACCGCACGTGGGCCGAGCAGATCAAAGCTGTCATAAACATCAAGATAGCTGCGGTGATCAGGGAACAGCTCGCTCACCCAGCGCACCTCGTCAAGGTTTTCGGCGACATGCGATTGCAGGTACAAATCCGCATGTTCGCTAATTAGCTGCCCGCAGACCTCTAGCTGGGCCGGGCTGCTACAGGGTGCGAAGCGAGGCGTCACGGCGTAAAGATTCCGTCCCTTGAGATGCCAGCGTTGAATCAGTTCGGAACATTGCCGATAACTGGACTCCGCGGTATCGCATAACTCCTCGGGCGCGTTGCGATCCATCATCACCTTGCCCGCGATCAGGCACATATCGCGTTGTTGTGCCTGTTCAAAAATGGCGTCTACCGATTCACTATGCACCGTGGCAAACACCGCGCTGGTGGTGGTGCCATTGCGTAACATCTGCTCGCAGAAAAACCCGGCAATTTTGTCGGCGTATTCCCGCTCGGCAAACTTCGCTTCGGTTGGGAAGGTATACTGCCTGAGCCAGTCCAGCAATTGCAGACCGTAGCTTGCGATCATCCCGGTTTGCGGATAGTGGGTATGGGTATCGATAAATCCAGGCATGACCAGGCGACCGGAATAGTCATAAAGCGACGTACCATCGGGTAGATAGTCAATCGCGTCCACCGCGTTAACCAGCGCCTGCACCCGCCCCTGGCGCAGAATCAACAGCCCGTCGTCGAGGTATTCATGAGCGTCACCGGACTTGTCGGGATCGGATAAAAAATGCAGGAAGCTCGCGCGTATCGCCGTATCGCAGGAGTCGGTGTTAAGCGAAGGGAGGTCTGCAGTCATCACCGCTCTATTGCTGCTGGATCTGCGCGTACCAGCTGGCAACGCTGGCACGTTCCTGGTCGGTCATCCCGGTCAGGTTGCCAATTGGCATGTACCTGGTCTGCACCGTGACGGCAATACGCTCGGCACGATTAAGAATCTCTTCACGTGATTCCAGCACGATACCCAGCGGCGCCGCGACGAAACCCGGCTGGGTTGGTTGACTGGCGTGGCAGGCAATGCAGCGGCGCTCGATGATCTGTGCTATCTGCGTCTCACTGACCTGGTTTGCAGCATCACTATCAGGGGTTTTCGGGCTTAGATACCAGATCATGGCAAGCAGCAATAGCACCGCGATCGCGGGCAACAAGGGGCTCGCCCGCTGACTGTGGCGCAGCACAAAGTATTGCCGAATCAATACCCCGGCCGACATGATGAAGATCAGTACCAGCCAGCCATGTTCGTGGCTGTAAGTCATCGGGTAGTGATTGCTGATCATGATGAACAGAACAGGCAGCGTGAAATAGGTGTTATGCACCGAGCGTTGTTTGCCGATGATGCC
The DNA here is from genome assembly GCA_963793595.1 of uncultured Gammaproteobacteria bacterium. Taxonomy (GTDB): domain Bacteria; phylum Pseudomonadota; class Gammaproteobacteria. Next base: position 3,333 of record CAWCBX010000210.1, read on the forward strand.
GGGTTCGGCATCCGGGATATCCCCGGCGCGCATCTGCGCTACCACTTTCTTCTGCCCCGGAATAATCTGGAAGAAGACATTGGCTGCCATGATGGTACCCATCATCGCGCCGACATGCAGGAAGGCGCCCCTGGCACTGAACAACTGAAACAGAATCCAGGCCGCGGCACATACCAAAACGAATATTATCGCCGCCAGCAAGTTATCCTTGCCGCGCAGTACCTTGCATAAAAGGTTGTAGACGACCCAGCCACCGACAAGAAAACCGATGCTGATGGCAATCGCCATGGCCGGGGTCAAGGCCATGACCTGCTGATCGATCAGATAAGTGGTCGCTCCGAACCAGTACACGATAGCGAGCAGGCCCATGCCGGACAGCCAGGTAGTATAGGCTTCCCATTTCGACCAGTGCAGATTTTCCGCGAGCGGTTCGCCCTGCGGCCCGAGCAGAAACTTCTGACTCTGGTAGACGCCGCCACCATGTACCGCCCAGAGCTCACCACTGACACCCCGGTCGACGTCCTGTTTGCGTACCGGCTTACTCAGCGAACTATCGAGCATGACGAAGTAAAACGAGGCGCCGATCCAGGCGACGCCGGCGATCAAATGCAGCCAGCGCACCAGTAAATTAGCCCAGTCGAGGAGATATGCTTCCATAAATTAGTTTAAGCCGGAGTTGACCCCGGGTAGCGGTGCCGGGGCACCGCTACCCGGTTATGCCTAGTTTGGAATCGTGCTGACCACGCCCTGGAGGTAATAATTCATCTTGTTGAGCTTTTCATCGCTCATGTTCTTCCCGGCCGGAACGATGGTGGCCCCGCTTTGATCGATCACTGGACCGGCAAACGGGTGCAGTTCGCGCGCCGTCAGCTGCTTTTCCATATCCCTGATACGGTTTTGTAATTCCTCCGGTATGGCATCGTTCAACGGCGCCAGCTTAATCATTTTTCGCGGATAACCGCCCCAGATACTGACGGGAGCCCAGGTACCGGCCTCCACTTCCTTGATCGTCTTGACATAGTAGTCACCCCAGTGATGGGTAGTCGCGGTCAGGTGCGCCCTGGGACCATACTTGGACATGTCGGAGTGGTAACCGAAGGCGTACACGCCCTCATCCTCGGCCGCCTGCACCACCGCGGTAGAATCAGTGTGGTGGGTTACTATATCGGCACCCTGCGATATCAGGGTAATTGCGGCCTGGCGCTCCTTGCCCGGGTCGTACCATGAATTAACCCAGATAACGCGCAGTTCCGCTTCGGGATTAACGCTGCGGGCACCCTTGATGAAGGCATTGATACCCTGTAACACTTCGGGAATCGGAAAAGCCGCAACGTAACCAAGCACGTTTGATTTGGTCATTTCACCGGCAATAACACCAGTGAGGTACCGTCCCTCGTAGAAACGCGCGTTCACCAGGCCCATATTTTTGCCGAGCTTGTAACCGGTGACATGCACGAAAGCGCTATCCGGGAATTTCTTGGACACCTTGAGCGCATAGTTCATGTAACCGAAGCTGGTGGCGAAGATCACCTTGTCACCGCGCTTGGCCATTTCCCGAATGACGCGTTCGGCATCGGGGCCTTCGGCCACATTCTCCACATAGCTGGTGGTAACGTCGGTTTCTCTTTCCAGCTGCAAGCGGCCCAGATCGTGCTGGTAAGTCCAGCCGGCGTCGCCGATCGGGCTTACATAAACAAACCCGACGTTGCCGTCTGCCATGCTCACACTGGTCATCGCACAGGCCAGCACGACAAGTACGAGCTTCTTTATGGTTATCTTTGTTAAGGTCATTTTCGAACCCTCCCGGGGTCACTTGCTAAAGGTTAATGTTTACAGGTTTTAAAACCCGTGTTTATAGTCTTTCAATGATTAACGCATGCTTAAGGCGTAGCCTCAGGCCTCCGGTCTATAGGGCTGCCCCAGCGATACCGGTGCGTTCAAACGTACCGTATTCTGATCCCTCGATATTATCACCAGCACGATAATCGTGGCCAGGTAAGGCAGCGCCGACAGGAACTGTGAGGGGATATTGATATCGAGTCCGGAACCCTGGACGAACAGCTGCGCCACCATGACGCCGCCAAACAAATAGGCGCCCACCAGCACTCTGAATGGTCGCCAGGTGGCGAAAACCACCAGTGCAATCGCGATCCAGCCACGCCCCGAAACCATGCCTTCCACCCACAGCGGCGTATAAAAAACTGACAGATAGGCGCCACCGATGCCAGCCATCGCACCACCGAATATAGTCGCCAGGTAACGAATGCGAATCACAGGATAACCGATTGAATGGGCCGAAGTAGGTGATTCACCGACCGCACGCAACACTAGTCCGGGACGGCTACGATACAAAAACCAGACAATGCCCGCAAACAGCGCCCAGGAAAAATAAACCAGCGCCTGCTGATTAAACAACGCCTCACCGATGACCGGAATATCGGCCAGTAATGGAATACGCAATGCGCCGACGGTAGGCAGGATTTCAGACTCATAGGGTTTACCGATGAAGGCCGACAGTCCGACCCCGAGAATAGACAGCGCAAGCCCGCTGGCTACCTGGTTTCCCATCAGGGTCAACACGACCACGCCAAATATCAGGGACATCGCCGCGCCGGCCAGCATGCCGGCAAGTACGCCAAGCCACGGATTACCACTGTGCAAGGTAACTGCGAATCCCGCTATGGCACCCATCGCCATCATGCCCTCGGCACCGAGATTCAGCACCCCTGACTTCTCGGCAATCAATTGCCCCAGTGCGACGATGATCAAAGGCGTGCCGGCGACGATAGTCGCGAATAATATCGAACC
>CAWCBX010000211.1:0-21544 GCA_963793595.1 uncultured Gammaproteobacteria bacterium
ACATACTGCCCGACCGAAGCACCACAGCCCAGCGACAGGATTGCGGCAATGGTGGATGACACACCCGATATGGGTGAGGGCAGGCGCTCATGTAACTGGACCGCATAAATCGTGTCATGAGGCCCGTTTGATTCCTTTCGTTCGACCCCGTATTGCATGATCAGGCCTACTACCAGCCCACCGATGGTCAGGCTTGCGATAGTGATTAACCAGAGGCGTCCATCTGCTACTCCGGCGCGGGACGATGCGCTGACGTAAAGAATGTCGTTCAGATACTGAACCAGCTCGACGAAACCGATAGTTGCAAACGCCGTGGTCAACCCTATCACAAGCCCCACCAGCGATATTGACACCATGCGTTGAATGGTTTGATGTGGTGGGGGCTTCATGCCGGGTTAGCGTTGCGGGCAGACGTTCCTGGTCTGCAAAGAATCAGGCATGTCTTCCCACCATTTAGCATCGGTATAGTGCGAACAAGTTTCTATTAACTGCCCGCCTGGTTTAGCCAGGCATCGGCTTCATTTACTTCGATCAAGGTGGGCCGATCGGCTTTGAATGCTGCGTTAACTGCATCCTGCAGACCTTGCGCGCTGTCAACCTTGAGGGCATGGCAATGACAGGATTTTGCCAGTGCGATGAAGTCCGGATTGATTCCGGTGACTCCAACCAGCTCGATCTCACGCAGCTTCATATCATCCTGTATTTGTTTTAAACCTTCGTTATTCCACAGGATGATTGGTAGCGCCAGGTTGAGCTCGGCCGCGGTAACCAGTTCCTGCACGGTAAACATGAAACCACCGTCGCCGGCGAAACTGACCACGGGTGCCTCCGGCAGGGCGAGCTTGGCGCCGATGGCATCAGGTAAAGCGCAACCCAGCGTGCAATAGCCGGCCGGGTAATGCCAGAGCTTCGGCTTCGGCACGTCGAAAGCAAAGGCGCCGGTGTAAACCAGCTGGCAAATATCGCCCATAACGATGGTGTCGGCGGGCAGGACGGCGCGCAGTACATCCAGGGTTTTGCAATGGCGGACTTCACTGGCGCTCAAATTGTTAAGAATATGCGCGCGAATCGAGGCCACTTCGGCGACGGTATCGGTACGGGCATCGACATCGCCCAGTTGTCGAGCGATTGCCTCGGCACTGGTTTTGGCGCCGCCGATAATGGCGACTTCGGCCGGATAGAGGTCGTTCATTTTGCGGGGATCGAGGTCGATACGGATTATCTTGCCATTGATTTCGAGGGTTTCGACGAAACTGTCGACTTCCGAAAGTTCGGTGCCGATGGCGAGTACTACATCGGCATTTTTCAGGTAGCGCTGGACCTCCCCACGTACCGTACCGGCACTCAGGGAAAGCGGGTGTGAATCGTCGATGATACCCTTGCCCGCGGTACTGCCAATCACCGCCGCGCCCAGTTTTTCCGCGATTTCGGTAATCGCGTCGCTGGCCATCCAGGCACCACCCCCGACACAGATCATCGGTTGACTGGCGTTGCGTAACAATTCACAGGCGCGCTCGATCTTCTTCGCTGTCGGTGCCGGGCGTGTGGGCAGTTCGACTGCCTGCCAGTCCCCTGTTGCCGGCATTGCCAGCACGTCGATGGGGATTGCGATATGCACCGGGCGCGGGCGCTCGCTGGCAAAAACCGAAAAGGCTTTGGCGATCAGGCCGGGCACTTCTTCCGGCGTCATCGCGGTGGCGGAAAATGCGGTCAGCGGCGCGGTGGTGTCGGTCAGGCTGGGAACTTCATGCAGACACCCCCAGCCTTTGCCCAGGGTATAACTGGCCGCATCGCTGGAGAGCATCAGCACCGGAATGCTGTCGGCATAGGCCTGGCCGATCGCGGTGAGCGTATTAGTAACACCGGGCCCGGAAATGACTAGCGCGACCCCGGGTTTACCCGATGCGCGGGCATAACCGTCGGCCATGAATCCGGCGCCCTGTTCGTTGCGCGCCTGCACATGGCGGATAGGGCTTCGATTGAGACCCTTGCAAAAATCCAGCGTATGCACGCCGGGAATTCCGAAGAGCGTATCAACGCCATATTTTTCGAGCAGCGCTATGCTAGCTTCGCCCACATTCAGTTCGCTGGAATCAGTCATATTCACTCTTTAATCTAGTGCTAAAAGAACTTGTTTGCAGATTTGATCGGTAGTTGCGCTACCGCCGCGGATACCACTTCGGGACCGATGCCGTCACCGGGTAATACAAGCAGTTTGAATGGGTCAGCCATGGCGTCAATCGAACTCTTCAGGCTGCTAGCTTATAGCTGAATCAATGTCAGGTAAATCTTACTTTTACAACTTTCTCAGGCAGTCGAGATAAGCGTCTTCGTCCGGTGGCTGGTTGTTGCGCTGGGCGTTCCACAATGTCTGGCCGAGACATTCCATCATTGCATGTTCAGCTTCATGTGCGCCGTTTTTGCTGACCAGTTTCTGGTGTATTGCCCTGATACCCGCAGGCCTGTCCGTGCCGGCCTGTTCGCGCAGCGTGATATGCATGCCCATGTGTAAAAAAGGATTGGTCTGGCCCTGCTCCGGGGTAAATTCCTGTTGCTTGATGTCGTCACTGGCGGCAAGCAACGCATGGTACTCGGGGTGTATTTCGATGACGTCGGCGATCAATGCCTCCATTGGTTCGAGCACCAGCTGTTGCTGGATCTTATGCCACACGCCGAGATAAACCTGGCGCACTTCATCGCGTGACTGAAACATTTAGCGACCTCTACTCAATATTCTTGTGCCTGAATTCGCACAGGTCCTCGATGATACAGCTACCGCAACGTGGTTTACGCGCAATACAGGTATAGCGTCCGTGCAGGATCAACCAATGGTGGGCATCGAGCTTGAACTCGTCGGCGACGAATTTGAGCAGTTTCTTTTCCACCGCGAGAACATCTTTTCCAGGGGCGATACCGGTACGATTGGAGACACGGAAAATATGCGTGTCTACCGCGATCGTGGGCTGACCGAAAGCGACGTTCAAAATCACGTTTGCAGTTTTGCGCCCCACGCCGGGTAATGCTTCCAGCGACTCGCGGTCATCGGGTACCACGCTATCATGTTGTTCGATCAGGATTTTGCAGGTAGCGATAATATTTTTCGCTTTTGAGTTGAAAAGCCCGATAGTTTTGATGTACTGCTTTACGCCGGCTTCACCGAGGGCCAGCATTTGTTGCGGGGTATTCGCCACCGGGTAAAGCTTTGCGGTGGCCTTGTTGACGCTGATGTCGGTGGCCTGTGCCGATAGCAACACCGAAATCAGCAGCTCGAAGTTCGAGCCGTATTCAAGCTCTGAACGGGGTTGCTTGATGTGTTCGCGTAAACGCGAAAAAATTTCGTATCGCTTTTGTGAATTCATACACTTTCAGGCACTGGCGAAATGATTTCCGGTTTTTCCTGCGGACGCAAATCCAGCCAGTTCTTGGCAACGATCAGGATCGCCAGGCCGAAGAATGCACCCGGCGGCAGCACTGCCAGCAGGAATCCCGGGTAATCCGGGTTGATTTCGAGCTTCAGCGATTGCGCGCCCTCGCCGAACATAAGCTCGGCATTGGCAAACAGGGTGCCAAAACCGATGATTTCGCGTAATCCCCCGAGCAGGGCCAGCACGATCAGGAAACCGAGGCCCATCATCAACCCGTCTAACGCGGCAGGACCTACCGGGTTGCGTGACGCAAATCCCTCGGCGCGACCGATGATGGCGCAATTGGTAACAATGAGCGGGATGAAAATGCCGAGTACCAGGTAGAGATCGTAGAACAGCGCCTGCATCGACAATTCGATTATGGTGACTACCGAAGCGATGATTAACACGAACACCGGCAACCGTACTTCGTTACGCACAAAGCCACGGATGAGCGATACAATCGTGTTCGACAGCACCAGCGTAATCAAGGTGGCGATGCCGAGGCCAATCCCGTTTACCACGGTGCTGGTGACTGCGAGCAGCGGACACAGCCCGAGTAACTGCACCAGGGCAACATTGTTGCTCCACAGGCCGTTGCGGGAAATTTCGCGTTTAGTCGTCATGCCATGCCTTTCAATTGAAAATCATATCAGCGTTTTGCTGATAGTACAGCAGCGTGTTACGCACTGCAGCGACCACCGCGCGTGGCGTGATGGTGGCGCCGGTAAACTGGTCGAAGTCACCACCGTCGCGTTTTACTCGCCAGCGTTCCGGCGCCGGGTTGGCCAGTGATTTGCCTGCGAAATCGTTGATCCACGGTGATTTCCTGATCTCGACCGCATCACCAAGTCCCGGTGTTTCGGCGTGCTTGACCACCCGTACGCCGGCCAGGCTGCCGTCGATATAAACGCCAACCAGCAGATGAATCTTGCCGTTGTAACCGTCTGGCGCGACGCTATTGAAAATTGCCGCCACCGGTTCACCATCCAGCCGGGCCCTGTACAGGGTGGAAGCATCATCGGTGCCCAGCAGGGCTGATGCAGGTAGTTGCAGGGTGTCGGCCGCGATATCGTTATCCAGTTTGTCCCTGGGCAACAACGCATAGAGGTTGCGCAACAGTACCTGGCGCTCGTTCTCGGCTATGGCTGCACTAGTGCTGTATTCGGTGAACGCAACCAGGGTGGTGCCGACCACCGCGAACAGCGACAGGAATACTCCTGAAAGCAGAATCTGGCGGCGGTTTATGGCGATCATTTCTCGCCGTACACGCGAGGTTGTGTGTAGTAGTCGATTAGCGGCACGCACATATTTGCCAGCAACACGGCAAAGGCGACGCCGTCCGGGTAACCACCCCAGACACGGATGACATAAATCAGCAGGCCGATGAGCAAGCCGTAAACTACCCGGCCCATGTTGGTGGTAGCCGCGGTAACCGGATCGGTAGCGATGAAAAAAGCGCCGATCACGACCGCTCCGGAGAGCAGATGAAACAGCGGTGAAGCGTATATTTCCGGGTTAACCAGGTAAAACAGCAAGGCCATGCCGATCACTCCGCCGAGCAGGGCGACAGGTATATGCCAGCGGATGGTACGCGTCAGCAGCAACCATAAACCACCGATGAACCACCAGCAAGCGATCCACTCCCAGCCCTTGCCGCCATACTCGCCAAAAACAGGCGATGATCGAATTTCACTGATGCTGATATTCTGTCCAATTGCGGTCTTAACCTGGTCCAGTGGCGTTGCCGAACTAAGGGCGTCCCACTGGCCGATATCAACATTGCCGAATGAGTAGCGCAGCGCGTCGGTCAGGCTCAGGGTTTCACCGCTGACCGAGGCGGGTAAATACCAGGTAGTCATTTCGCGGGGAAACGAAATCAGCAGCACCACGTAACCGACCATGGCCGGGTTAAACGGATTGAATCCGAGCCCGCCATATAAATGTTTGCCGGCAACCATGGTGAAACCGATCCCGACCAGCACCAGCCACCAGGGAGAATGCATCGGCAGGCAAAGCGCGAACAGCCAGGCCGCCACTACGGCGCTGAAATCGGTTAAGTGGGGCATCACCGGTTTGGCGCGTAACTTCAGGATGCCAGCCTCGAAGGCCAGCGCAAACAGCACTGCGAGGACGATATTGATGATTACCCCAGGTCCGAAAAACCAGGCATAGGCCAGCGTGCCGGGCAGCAGGGCGATGATGACCTGGATCATCAGGCGCTTGAGCGTATTACCCGGTGCCACGTAGGGTGAAGAAACGATGACGCTGGTCACTGCGATTCTTCCTGAGCCGATTTCTTGCGTTGCTTGACTCGCTCAAGTGCCGCCTGCACCGGGTCGGATGCGGGTTCTCCAGCGCCGGGTTTGGCATGTTTCTTCTGCAGTGCCTCTCGTTTCAGGCGTCGGCGTTCCTCATCCTTCTGCTTTTTCAACAACAGGCGTTTTTCGCGAAACTCGAATCTTATGCGAGCTCGATCTGATTTGAACTTCGCCTTTTGCGCGGTGCGAATTTCACTCTTGGCGGCGCGATAATACTGCACCAGCGGAATTTGACTGGGACATACGGCCGAACAGCAACCGCATTCGATGCAGTCGAACAGGTGAAACTCCTCGGTGCGTTCCCAGGCTTTGGCGCGCGCATGCCAGTAGAGTTGTTGCGGCAGCAGTTGCGCCGGACACACTTCGGTACACTTGCTGCAGCGGATACATTCGTCGTGATAGCCGGGGGTGTGTGGAATCGTTTCCTCGCGCATCACCATGATGCAATTGCTGGCCTTGACGATCGGTACCTGGTCGCCGGAAAGCGAAAACCCCATCATCGGTCCGCCCATAACCAGGTGCCCGCCAGCAGCATGGCCGTATCCTCCCGCGAGTTCGATCAGGTGACTGATCGGGGTGCCCAGACGAACTTCCCAGTTTCCGGGTTCGCCGATATTGTCTCCGCAAATGGTAACCACGCGTGAAATCAGTGGTTCGTCCTTTTCCAGCGCGCGCGTAATTGCGACACAGGTACCGACATTCTGACAGAACAGGCCGATGTCAAACGCGAGCTGCCCATGGGGCACTTCTTTGCCTGTCAGGATCTGGATTAACTGTTTTTCGCCACCTGATGGATAAATCGTCGGGATTGGAATGACCTCGGTATTCGCCAGCGGGGTTTGCGCAAGCGCTTTGGATATTTCTGCGATCGCTTCGGGTTTGTTATCTTCGATGCCGATCAGCGTTCTGGTCGGCTGCAGAATTTGCTGCAGATAACCGGTGCCGCGCAACACTTCGGCTGCATAGTGACGCATCAATATATCATCGCAGGTTATGTAGGGTTCGCATTCCACACCGTTAATGATCAGGGTATCGATACCATTCGCCTTACCACGCGACAGTTTTGGCGAGGTCGGGAACGCCGCGCCACCGAGCCCGACAATACCCGCACGACAAATTTGCTGGATCATTTCGTTGGCCGTCAGTTTTCGCGGATCGACCAGGGTCGGCTCGACCGCCTCATCCTTACCGTCGGCGTCGATGACAATGCAGGTGTCGGACTGCCCTGACGGGTGTGCCACGGGATAGTCCTCGATTGCACTGACCGTCCCCGAGGTTGGTGCATGCACCGCGGCACAAATCAGCGACGGATTAGCCGCAATCACCTGGCCTTTTAAAACACGGTTACCGACCTTGACCATCGACTTGTTGTATTCGCCGATGTGTTGCCTTAATGGCAGGAACAGGCGCCCGGGTATACTCGCCTGCTGCAGGCCGCGACCAAGCGATTCGGTCTTGTGCCCGTCGAGACGCAGGCCGCCGTGAAAGCGATGCAGTTTAAGCATCTTGCACCAGTTCCAGCGGGTCCGGGGGCGCCGACCATTTCCAGTCATCGATGGTTTGCTGCGACGGTATCATGTCGATGCAATCAACCGGGCAGGGTGGCAGACAGAGTTTGCAGCCGGTACATTCTTCCGCAATCACGGTATGCATGTGCTTCGATGCGCCGAGGATGGCGTCCACCGGACAGGCCTGAATGCACAAAGTGCAGCCAATACAGGTTTGCTCGTCGATCACCGCTACCAACGGCACATCAAGATGTTCACCATGCTCCGCATTGAGTTCGAGCACCTCGGTATCAAGCAAGCTGGCCAGTGCTGCGATGGTTGCCTGTCCTCCAGGCGGGCATTGATTAATCGGTGCTTCGCCGTTAGCGATGGCCTCGGCGTAGGGGCGGCAGCCGGGATAGGTGCATTGCCCGCACTGGGTCTGTGGCAATAGCGCATCGATTTGCTCGACCACAGGATTGCCTTCGATCTTGAAGCGTATCGCGGCGTAGCCGAGGATCAGGCCGAACAATCCAGCCATCAGGCTGATGGTGAGAATCGCGAGAATCACTTGCCTGCATATTGTGTGAAGGGAACGAATACCAGGGAAAATCTGGCAAACAAGGCTGGACGATCGTCCGCCGATGCATAGCCGTAGCTACGCATCAAGGGCGATCGTTCAGGATTGGCCGCCAGATTTTTACTGGTTTCGTTCAGGTGCATGCTGTTGAACACACAATTCATATTAAATCCTTACTATTCCTTTACTAAATGAACTTGTCATATCACTCGAAGCGCCGCCTTCATGCAATATGCAGGCTGGCTAAACCTTGACCAGCCCGCCGAGACCCATGAATGCCAGTGACATGAGTCCCGCGGTAACCAGGCCAATTGCCGACCCCTTGAATGGTGCCGGCACATCGGCGACATTGATGCGTTCGCGCATTGCGGCGAACAATATCAATACCAGCGAAAAGCCAAGCGCGGCGCCGAAACCGTAGATCGCCGATTCGAAAAAGCTGTTCTGTTCCTGAACGTTGATCAGGGCGACACCAAGCACGGCGCAATTAGTGGTTATCAGTGGCAGGAATATTCCCAGCACGTTGTATAGCAAGGGGCTGGTTTTGTGCACTGCCATTTCGGTGAAATTGACGACCGCCGCGATGGCGATTATGAAGGCGATGGTGCGCAGGTACTCGAGTTCGAGTGGCGCCAGCACCCAGCTGTTGATCAGGTAGCTCAGCACCGCCGACAGGGTCAGCACGAAAGTGGTGGCTGCGCTCATACCGATTGCAGTCTCAACCTTGCGCGATACCCCCATGAACGGGCACAGGCCAAGGAATTTCACCAACACGATGTTGTTGACGAACACGGTGCCGACCAAAAGTAACAGGTATTCTGACATGGGTCGGATTATAAGGCCTGACCCTGATGAAAAATACCGAATTTACCTGAGGTCTTTATTAAATCTCCTCACAGGAATTGCGCCTCAGTCGGCGAATTCCCCCGGTGTAAGCTCTCGTGCCTGTTCGATGAAGCTGTCGATAGTTACGCTATCCTTGAGATGCCAGTTAAACGCGCTGAGGCTGTTCTGGTATTTTGCCGATGGACTGAAATCGTCGAGTAGCGTGCGCAATTGCTGGCTTTGCAGGATCGCAGGTACTGCAATCGGGCTGGCGATCAATATCGCGAGCAAGATAGCCCGGTTGTGCTTTATATGGGAAATGTGAATCAGGTACAGGGCGATCGCACAGGGGATAAATGTCAGGTACCAGCCGAAGTGAAGCCATGTAGTCGGCCAGCTTGCCGAGAACAGGTAATTTAACCCATGACCTGACATCGAGACAAAATTAAACAGCAGGTACACCAGGCAAACGCTAGTAATCAGCTGCCTGATTTCCCAACGGTTTACCAGTAGCCGCTCCAGGATCGACAATGCGAGCACAAAAACACCGATGGTAAGTACCGTTTCACGTAATATGTACTTGAACAGATCGCTCCATTTGACGGTATTGTAGGAATTCAGGAAGAATTCCATACCGCCCAGGAACAGGCAGGCCAACACCAGTAACACGGTCCAGTAGGTGTGGCCGAACAAATTTTTGCCGTGGCCATTGCCGGCGAGCGAGCGGGTATCGGCGACCGCATGGTCGCGAGGCAGCAGTTGCGCGTGGACGCGACCAATTTCGAGTTTCAGGGGTAATTTTTCAGTGACCACTGATGACAGTCGCTGATTGTTGACGCGGGTCGGGTTTATCTCGCTGAGATTAACCAGCTCAAGTTTACTGTCAGCATGACGGATAATTTTCAGATGATGCGGCGCCACGGTCGGATCGGAGAGGATAATATCGTTGTCCAGGGCGCGACCAATCGTCGTAACTTCCCGATCGATCTGCTGATATCGATGCAGCCCCCGGGTACTGATTTCGAGTATCAGGGTTTCCACTCGATCTGCTCCAGAAATCTTTGAATCAGGGGTAAAGTCGATTCGTAATCAACCCCCGTCATGATCAAGGTTATAAAGAACCCCTGGTTGCTGTGACCAGTGAGAGCCGCGGTAAACAGGACATCGCTCATACCTTCGTACTCAACATATTCACGCCGGCACAGGTTGCTCTTCAACTCCTGCGCTGAAACTTCGATAAACCAGGTCCTGCAGTTGAAGTTGCTGACGATGTCTCGATCCAGTTTCGACTCGATTTGGTCCTTGTTCAGATTTTCATACAGGTTGTAAAACTGAAGCGCGTTCAAGTCTTCCGATTCCAGCCAGAAATACTCGTAGACCAGGTTGCCGACAAACTTGTTGTCTCCATCGAGATACACGTGGTTCTTGTTGGCGCAGCGAATCTGGTAGCGTTTGTAGCGTGCGACGGCGCTGAGTTTCGCGCTGTTATCCCAGCAGCGTACGGTTGGCGAGATAATGCCCGGTAACTTGAACCGGCGCAGGTCGAGACTGGGCCAGTCAGCGGCCAGCAACTGTTCAATATAGTTGCTTTCATATGCCAGCACCTGGCGGGCCACTTCATTCTTGAGGTCAGTTTCTTCGTTGATAGCGGAGGTAGTCGATTGTTCGATCAGGTCGTTCAGAAACCGTGACGGCACAATGAAACTGATAGCGTTACGTGCGGTGGCAACATTTATGCCGATAGCCTCGCCGCGTTCGTTGAAAGTTGGGCCGCCGCTCATGCCGGGGTTGAGGCTACCCGAGAACAGGATGCGGCTGTCATCGGTCTGGTTCAAAATGCCGCCGTTAGTGCCCACCGCAATGGTGAGCCCGAGATCGAGCGGGTTACCCATGGCGAAAATCGGTGCGCCGCGGGGTGGTAGTGGGCTCATTGTGATGGCTTCACCGATTGGTTCGTCAGCGCCGAGTAGCGCCAGGTCATGGGCTACATCCAGACCGAGCAATTTTAATTCGCCTTCCTGGCCATCCTTGCTGATGAATGAAATATAAAACAGTTCGGGTTCGAGGATGATCTGGCTGATGACATGATAGTTAGTCGCGATCTGGCTGCCATCGCCAACGATAAAGCCGGAACCAATGCTGGACTTTTTGCCGGTTTCTCGATTCAGCACGCGCACCTGGAAAACGCGTTCCGCGTTGAGCTCGTAGATTTCCTTGGAATCCAATGCCAGTACCGGCGCAGAGAAAATTCCCGCGAACAGGAGGCAGGCTGCTATCAGGCGTAACGACAATTAACTGACTCGCATTCCCGGTTTCGCACCAGAGTCGGGGTGCAGGATATAGAGCTCGTTGTCCCCGCTACCGGCTGCCAGTACCATGCCCTCGGAAATACCAAAGCGCATTTTTCGCGGCGCGAGGTTCGCTACCATTACCGTGAGCTTGCCTTCCAGGTCTTCGGGCTGGTAGGCGCCGCTTATTCCGGCAAATACGTTGCGGGTCTCGCCACCTATATCCAGCGTGAGTTGCAATAATTTGTCAGATTTCTCGACGCGCTGAGCGGCGACGATTTTTGCGATGCGCAAATCCAGTTTGGCGAAATCGTCATAATTGATCTCGGCTGCGATGGCTTCGTGCGAAGGATCGCTGGAGCCCTGCTGAATCTTTTGCTCCGCGACGAGATCTTTTTTCGTGGCCTCGATCATGCGTTCGATGAAAACCGGTTCGATCCGGGTCATCAGGGGTTTGAAGCGGTTAATACTATGGTCGAGCAGGTTGTCGCCAAGCTCGGCCCAGCCAGGATTTTCAACATTGAGAAATTCCTCGGCCTGCGCGGCGAGTTTTGGCAATACCGGTTTAAGCATGATGATTAACTGGCGAAAACAATTCAGGCCGATGCTGCAGACATCCTGCACCTCGTGATGGCGCGCCGGGTCCTTGATGGTCACCCAGGGCTGTTTTTCATCGATGTACTGATTGGCCTTATCGGCCAATGCCATGATGTCACGCATCGCCTTGCCGAATTCGCGATTCTCGTAATAACCGGCGATCGTCTCGGCAGCCTCGAGGTATTGCTGGCTCAGCTTGTTGCTGGAGAGTTCGGCGGCAAGCTTGCCGTCGAAAGTCTTGTTGATAAATCCCGCGCAACGACTGGCGATGTTCACCAGCTTGCCGACCAGGTCGGAATTGACCCTGGTGGTGAAATCCTCGAGGTTCAAATCGATGTCATCGATACCAGGCCCGAGTTTGGCAGCAAAGTAATAACGCAGGTACTCGGGGTTCAGGTGATCGAGATAGGTACGCGCCATGATGAAGGTGCCGCGCGACTTGGACATCTTCTGTCCATCCACGGTGAGAAATCCATGGCAGTAAACCGCGCTCGGCTTGCGAAATCCGGCACCATGCAGCATGGCCGGCCAGAACATGGTGTGGAAGCGCGCGATGTCCTTGCCGATGAAATGATAGAGTTCCGCCTTGCTATCCTTGTTCCAGTAGTAGTCAAAATCGTGCCCGGTGGCCTCGCACCAGTTCTTGAAACTGGCCATGTAGCCGATCGGCGCATCCAGCCAGACGTAGAAATATTTTCCCGGTGCGTCCGGGATTTCAAAACCCCAGTAGGGTGCGTTGCGTGAGATATCCCAGTCATTGAGCCCTTCTTCGAGCCATTCATTCATCTTGTTGGCAATTTCGGTTTGCACATGCCCGGCGTCGAACCAGGCTTTAAGCATGTCCTCGAAATCTTCCAGCTTGAAGAAGTACTGCTCGGAATCTTTTTCGATCGGAGTCTCGCCGCTGACCACCGATACCGGATTTTTCAGGTCGGTCGGCGCATAGGTAGCGCCGCAATTTTCACAATTGTCACCGTACTGGTCCGCGGTCCCGCAGTTGGGGCATTCGCCCTTGATGAAACGATCCGGCAAAAACATTTCCGCCTTTGGATCGTAGGCTTGTGAAATCACGCGCGTGCGGATATGCCCGGCCTCGCGCAGTTGGGTATAGATGTATTCGGCGAAAAATCGATTCTCCTCCGAATGGGTGCTGTAGTAGTTGTCAAACGCAACGCCAAAATCGGTAAAATCCTGCAGGTGTTCCTTGTGCATGCGTTCGATCAATGCTTCCGGGGTTATCCCTTCGGCCTGGGCTCGCAGCATGATTGGCGTGCCATGCGCATCATCGGCGCAGACATAGATGCATTCGTGGCCGCGCAGCTTTTGAAAGCGCACCCAGATGTCGGTTTGCACGTACTCGAGCATATGACCGATATGAATCGGGCCATTGGCATAGGGTAGCGCGCTGGTAACCACTATCTGGCGGGGTTTGGAACTCATCTGCTAGGCTGGTCTGACAAAACACGACATTTTAGGTGCTGTGCCCGACTCTGTATAGAACATTCACACAAAAACTAAGTGATATTTGGTAACCGGCTCGGGTAAAATGCGCGCTCTTTACCGCAAACCCTGACACAATGAATACTTATGGCGATTGATAAATCACAAATTGAAGCGAAACTGGCACAGGTGGTTGACCCCAACATGGAAACCGACCTGGTCACCAGCAAGTCCGTTAAATCGGTCGAACAGGATGGCGATAACTGGAAAATTGAAATCCAGCTAGGCTATCCAGCGGCTGGTTATTTCGACGAATTGAAACAGATGATTAACGCTGCGCTGGGCGATATCGCCGGTCTTGGCGAGGTCGATATAACCATGTCGAGCCGAATCAAGTCACACGCTGTGCAGCAGAACCTGAAACCTCTGGAAGGTATCAAGAACGTGATCGCGGTAGCGTCGGGCAAGGGCGGGGTGGGTAAGTCCACCACCGCGGTTAATCTCGCGCTGGCGTTGCAGGCGGAAGGCGCCAGGGTCGGCATTCTCGACGCTGATATATACGGCCCCAGTATTCCGCGCATGCTCGGCTGCCAGGGTCAACCCGAGTCCTCCGATGGCAAGAGCCTCGAGCCGATGATCGGGCATGGCATCCAGTCGATGTCTATAGGCTACCTGGTCGAAGAGGACACGCCGATGATCTGGCGCGGACCGATGGTGACCCAGGCGTTAGAGCAGTTACTTAATGACACTCGTTGGGATGATGTCGATTACCTGATTATCGATTTGCCACCCGGAACCGGCGACATCCAGTTAACCCTGGCGCAGCGTATTCCTGTCAGTGGCGCGGTTATTGTTACCACCCCGCAGGATATCGCGTTGCTCGATGCGCGCAAGGGGCTGAAAATGTTTGAAAAGGTTGAAGTGCCGGTGCTCGGAATCATTGAGAACATGAGTATTCATATCTGTAGCCAATGCGGTCATAGCGAACATATTTTTGGTGAAGGTGGCGGTGCCCGGATGTCCGCAGATCACGGTGTCGATTTGCTCGGATCGCTGCCACTCGATATTCGGATTCGCGAACAGGCGGATAGCGGCAATCCTACCGTGGCGGCGATGCAGGATAGCCAGATCGGTGCTATTTATCGTGCTATCGCACGCAAAACCGCAGCCAAGCTCGCCACCAAGGCGCGCGATCATTCAGCGGCTTTCCCGAATATCGTAATTCAGAACAATTGAAACTCCCTCCCAGGTAAAGGGGCACAGACCACAAATGAAACTGGATTAATCGTGGTCTGTCCCCCTTATCCTGCGGGCTAGGTCAGTTAGTTAACTAACGATCTAGGTTTCCTCTAAAACCCTGGCATCGGGTGCATTTTCCTGTACCGATCTGATGCCATTGTCCCGGCCGGACGCGCTGCTATAAGACTGGCTGGTAGCGATCACCTGCTGGTTTGGGGCTTTCAAATTGAACATGAACTTGCCGGATGAGGTATCCTTTTTTTCGAAATTGTCAGCATTGGCTGCATTTTTACGAACCGATCCTATGCCATTCTCGCAGCCGGCCTTCGCGCTATAGCCCTGGCTTGTGAGTATTATTTCACCATTCCCCGCCTTGAGTCGAAAGCGGTGTTTACCAGCTTTATCCTTATAGGTTTCAAATTTTGCGGCCATGTCATCTCCATTAGTATTTTCAGGTTTATGTTGGAGCGGCGATAATCTCCAACTGGAACGATGTCTGTCAAGATACAATCGCTCTTTCCAGGCAATTGAAAACCAAGTAAATTCCGAGTAACAGTTTAATTCCAGGATAGCGGTATGCGCTGGCGCGGTCGACGACAAAGCAGCAACATTGAAGATAAACGCGGAATGCGCGCACCCCGCATGGCACGGCTCGGTGCCGGCGGTGGCGGTATCGTTCGCCTGCTACCGCTCGTGTTTCGAGTGCTGGGCTTCAAAGGCACACTCGTCGCTGTCGCTTTAGTTGTCGGCTACGGCTATTTCAGCGGTGATCTCGAGCGATTCCTGGGAGGCGGTGAATTTGGGACCAGTCAAACCGGCTCCGGCAGTCAGTCGGTGAAACAAAGCGAGGCCGAAAAACAACTCGTCGAGTTTGTTTCCACGGTTCTCGCGGATACCGAAGACACCTGGAACGAATTGTTTAAACAAACCGGTAACAGCTACCAGGAACCAAGGCTGGTTTTATTTCGCCAGGCAGTATCAACTGCCTGTGGTACCGGTTCGGCGCAAATCGGCCCCTTCTATTGCCCGGCTGACCAAAAAGTCTATATCGACCTCAGTTTTTATGACGAACTTGAAAATCGGCATGGGGCGCCCGGAGATTTTGCGCAAGCCTATGTGCTGGCACACGAAGTCGGGCACCATGTGCAAACCGTGAGTGGCATTTCGCAACAGGTGCACAAGGCTAAAAAAGGCCTGAGTTCAGTCGAAGCGAATCGGCTGTCAGTCAAACAGGAACTGCAGGCCGATTGCTACGCGGGCATCTGGGCACATCACGCCAGGCGCTCAAGACAAATTCTGGAGGCGGGTGACATCGAGGAGGGCCTGGCAGCGGCAAGTGCGATTGGAGATGATCGCCTGCAAAAACAGGCACAGGGATACGTAACACCTGATTCCTTTACCCACGGCAGCTCCGAGCAACGCGTGGCCTGGTTCAAAACAGGGTTGTCAAAAGGTACGCTGGAAGCCTGTGACACCTTTGCCGCAGCTTCGCTCTAAAATTCGATACTGCAATCAGAGTGCTGCGCCGCTATAGCCCCTGCGTACCCGAGTATCCACTGCGCTGGGGTGAAATGCAGTTCTGTAGTGCGTCTGTGGCCGGCTCGTGAATCTCAACTTTTTCACCGACCCCTTTAGCCAGGCAGCATTGTGCGCGCTTCAATCTGATTCATGGGATATCATTCCGCGGTGAACAGCGCCAACACACATACCTTTATCGCTTCCGAGACACGGGGTATCGTCATGGTCATCATTGGCCTGTCGGTTGCCGCGTTTACGGGTGCGATCATGAAATTACTGGGTGATCAGATTTCAGCCTATCAGGTGGCCTGGTTTCGCTTCACAGGGATGAGCGTGGTATTGCTGCCCTATCTGATTTGGCGCTACGGGCTCTCTGGACTAAAACCTGCGCGACCGATTATCCAGCTGATCCGTGGCCTGACGATGGCGGGTGGCACCACCGCTTTTGTAATCGGCGCACAGACTGTCGACTTTGCCGACGCGATTGCCATCCTGTATGCCTACCCCTTTCTACTGGTTATTATCGCGGTATTGTTTCTCGGTGAACACGCTAACTGGTCAGTGTGGATAGGTGTAGTCGGAGGATTTGCAGGTGTCCTGCTGGTCATGCGCCCGGAGTTCGATCAGGTCAATACCGGTAATTTTTATATTTTTGCCTGTGCCGTCATTGTCAGCATCCAGTTGGCGTTAAACCGAAAACTGAGCATTGTTTCCCCGCCGATCAGTTACTGCCTTTGCCGGTGCGGTGTGCGCCGCGCTGGTGCTGACGCTATTGCTACCGGGTTCCTGGAAACCGATTCCAGATGACGCCTGGTGGTATATCGGGTTGTTGGTGGTTGCCGGCGCGATCAACCAGACCTTGCTGGTGTACGCGTTCGCTCACGCCGACGCATCGACACTGGCCCCGTTCACCTATTTCGAAATTGTCTCCGCCGTCATTTTCGGGTTCCTGTTTTTTGGTACATTGCCTACCATGCTGTCCTGGTTTGGAATACTGCTGATTACCCTGGGAGGTCTCTATGTTTCGCGAGCATTGCGGGTGAGGAATATTTCGCGTCGGGGGCCGAAGATATGAGCAATGGGAGTGAGAGGCAATGGATTAGTTTTACAAAAAACGTGATCTGTCTGCTGTTGATTTAACGTCAGAACGCCACTTCGATCAGGTACGGCCCCTGTGTTGCGAAGCCGACGTCGAGCGCGCTTGAGAAGCTGTCCATCGTATCGACGCGCTGCGCGTCGATACCGAATGTTGTCGCGAGGGCGACCCAGTCGATTTCCGGATCATCAATGTCGAGTAAGCGCGATGCTTTCGGGCCGATTTCGGTCGCCCCCACGTTGTGCATCTCGTTGCGCAGTATCTGGTACTTGCGATTAGCGAACACGATGGTGAGAATATTCAGACCCTCGCGGGCGTGCGTCCACAGCGCCTGCGGCATGTACATGCCGCTGCCGTCACTCTCGAGGCACACGACCTTTCGCTCCGCGCAAGCGATCGCGGCGCCCGCTGCGACCGGCAGCGCAAATCCGATCGACCCACCGGTTGGCAGCAGCCAGTCATGCGGGCGAGACGACCTGGTCGCCGCATGGAATGAACGGCCCGTGGTGAGACTCTCATCGACCACAATGGCGTCGGTTGGCAGGGTCGCCGCAAGCAACTGGCCGATCTTTTCCGGTGAAATCGAGCCTGTCGGACGCGCTGGCAGGTCGAGATCGGCCTTTGCAGGCGCAAACCCCTTCGCCCCGACGGCGTCAGCCAGAGCTTCGAGCGCGTAGGGAATGTCGCCGTCGACGCTGACCAGTTCATGAATTCGCGCACCCGGCCGGAAGAGCGTGCCCGGTTTACCCGGGTAGGCGAAAAATCCTACCGGCGCTTTGGCGCCGACGAGGATGATGTTCTCCACGTCTTTCAGCAGGTCGATTGCCTGCTCAATCGGATAGGGGATGCGCTCGACCGCTACGCGACCAGCGCCGCGCGTGATCCTTGGCGTCAGCGTTTGCGAGTAAATGCGCGCGCCGGTTGCCGCTGAAATCATGCCTGCAAATTCCAGCGGCGCTTGCCGTGTCGCGCGCCCGGCCAGGATCAGGGCCGAGGTTGCGTCAGATTTCAGGATCTTCGCAGCCGCATCGATGGCTGCATCGGCGGGCCTGGCCGGCGGCGATACCAGCGAGGCGCTGGCTACTGTGGACTGCGTAACGCTAACCTCATTCCACGCCGCGTCGGCCGGCAGGATCAGCGAGGCTATTCTGCCGGGAGCGCTCCTCGCGGCCGCGACGGCGGCCGCCGCATCCGCCGCCAGCGAGTTGGCGTTGGCCGAGGTTCGCACCCAGTGGCTGAACGGGCGTGCGGCCCCCTCGATGTCAGACGTGAGTGGTGCGTCAAGCTGTCGATGAAAAGTTGCGTGATCGCCAATGACATTCACTATCGGCGATTGCGCCCGCAATGCATTGTGCAGGTTCGACAAACCGTTCGCGAGGCCCGGGCCGAGATGCAGCAGCGTCACCGCCGGGCGATCGAGCATGCGCGCGTAGCCGTCGGCCGCGCCCGTCACCACGCCTTCGAACAGGCCAAGCACGCAACGCATACCGCTGACGCGGTCGAGGGCGGCGACAAAGTGCATTTCCGATGTGCCCGGGTTGGCAAAGCAGACGTCGACGTCGTTGTGCAGCAGGGAAGTAAGCAAACTCTCAGCGCCGTTCATGGATCGCCTCTGTTAAGTTGTAATTCCGCGGATAGATGCGTTCCCGCAGAGCGAAGGGGACAGACAGGCTGCACTTGTCCACTACAGGCCTTAATATGAGCCCCGCAGGTTGCGCCCCGGATGCAAACCGGGCGGGTAAGCCTTGTACATCAGTCGTTTGTTGGGATGGTTAAGATAAGATGACGATTTCCGGGATGGCCGATGATAGCGTCTGTAGCCATTGTAGAAAGTGACGTAGCGCGTTTCGTCAGGCTCCTGGATGTAGACCTTGTCGGGTTTGTCTTCCCGCTTTGCTGCTTTTAAGCGGTCATGTTCCAGTTTTAATTCGGCGCGCTTGAGTCGTTCTTTGAGCGTGCGCTCCCACTGATTGGCAATCGAGTAATAATCGCCTTGCGTAGCTGCTGTTGCCGGTGTGGTTACCGGTAATTCGATCTGCGTCATCTCACTGCTGCCCGCTGCAGGTGCCTCGTCCGAGTAATGAGTGATACCTTTCGCGTCCACCCATTTGTGTACCACGCCGGCGTAAGCAGGCAGCAAAACGCTGCTAATCGAAATCGTGGCAATGATGATGGTCTTTACGCGGTTCATGGCTAATCAGGACTGTTTTCCAGTGAGCAACGCTGGAATTATACGCCCGCTTGCACCTTACGCCATAGAATTTCGAAATCCGTCAAAATCATCAGCGAATTCAGACATGTTTAGCCGTTGGTACCAGGCTCGCTAAACCGTGAACGGCATAAACGACATCACGCGGTCGATCGTCCAGTAGGCCGCGAGGCCGCCGATGCTGTAGGGCAATATGCGCCATGCGGTCGGCGGTGCGCTCAAGTGCAAACGTTGCAGTAGCCAGACCAGGCTCATCACCGCGGCAATGAACAGCAACTGCCCGGTTTCCACGCCGACATTGAACATGAACAGCGCCAGCGGCACCTCGGTCTGCGGCACGCCGATTTCGCTGAGTGCGCCGGCGAAACCGAGGCCGTGGAACAGGCCGAACAGGAACGCGATTACCCAGGGCCAGCGCTCGGTAATGCCGATCTGGCCGTTGTGCTTGTGCACGATTTCGGCCGCCAGGAAGAGGATGCTGAGCGCGATGATCGCCTCGGTCGGCGCCGACGGCACGCGAATCACGTCGAGTGTCGCCAGCGCCAGCGTGATGCTGTGGGCGACGGTAAACGCGGTCACCGCCTTGAACAGTTCGCCGAAACCGACCACGATCAGCAACAGCGCCAGCACGAACAACAGGTGATCCGACACCTTCCAGA
Source organism: uncultured Gammaproteobacteria bacterium (assembly GCA_963793595.1). GTDB lineage: Bacteria > Pseudomonadota > Gammaproteobacteria. Next base: position 19,664 of record CAWCBX010000211.1, read on the forward strand.
ATATGAATGGTGCCCAGGCGCCAGTAGTCGCCGGCAACCTTGAGTTTCGATGCTTCCAGTGGAATTTCAAACTGCGGCGCACTCGGGCGCAGAATCGCCGAATGCTGGCTACCGTCCTGCAACTGGATCAGTAACAAGACATCGGTCTGCACCTCGGTGAGGCCTTCGATCTCGATCATCTTGCCGGGCAACGACCCGGCGTTAATTTTATAGGTCGCGTGTTCGATGAGTGCACCCGGCACATTTTGCAGGGTTGGCGTACCCACCAGTTCCAGGTTGCCGGGGAGTATCGGGGTAATTGCCAGTACCTTGTCGCCACGCATGGGCACTTTCCAGGTGACCGCAAACAAGCCGGTATTCTGTTCCTTGATATCCAGCAGTGCGGGACGGATCTCGTCGGCATTGACCGGCATTGCCAAATACAGACTTGCCAGCACAGAGAAAATAACCGTTTTAAACAACGCGCGAATCACTCTGCCGGACCTTCGCCCTGCTGCGGCAGGATAGATGACTCATCGCCCGGTTCGGGCTCCTCGATGACGATGCTGTACTGCTCGCGCAGACTGGCATAAAACTTGTCGTTAAGCTCCTCGCCCCGGTCGAGACTGACCAGTCGGCGATCACGCGTTCGCGCACCTCGGCAAACACCGGTGGTGGTGGTTCGATGATGCTATTCACGTACACCAGGTGCACGCCGAAGCCGGACAACACGGGGCCATGCCATTGCCCGGGTGCAAGGCGTAATCAGCGTGTCGGTAAAACCACTGCCCAGATTTTTCTGAATTTCGGCCCGATCCTTCTGCGGGTAATAATTCTGCAGCATCAAGCCATCGCCGAGCGCCCCCGGGTCTTCGATCGCATCGCCCTGCGCGATCAATGTCGCCTTGACGGTTTCAGCGTCATCCAGGGTCGCGTCGCCGCGCTTGTCCGGATCGAAAAAGACCTGGGTAAAGGTATAAAGCGTTGGTTCCTGGTAGCGGGCCTGGTGCTCATCGAAGTAGGCCTGCAACTCTGCCTCGGTGGGCGGCGTCAACGCCACCAGATCCTTGGCGAGAAACTCCAGTTTCTGCGCGAGCCGGCGACGAATCACCATGTCGTGCTTGTTCAGCCCCATGGTCAGGGCTTCGCGATAGAGCACGGTTTCCTTGATGTACTGCTGAATCAGGCCGTCGAACTCTTCCGCCGTCGGCGGCCGGTTCCAGCGCTTCTGCCAACTGGCTTGCATCCACTCGATTTCGCCCGCGGTGACGACAATGGTCTTGTCGGTTTCTTCCACCACCGGTTCGGCAAACAGACCGTACAATGCATAAATAACTACGCCGATGAACATAAAGTGCACCAGCGGTTCACGTAACAACTTCACTTCTGATAATTCCTCTTGCCACAAGTTGGAGCAGCTTGCGATCGTGGATGGCTTTATAACGAAAACCATTCACGGCCGCAAGCCGCTCCTAGTTTTTCAGTGCTTGCGGAGTCCGGATTGAAAGATCGGGTGAGAAACGCTGTCTGTCCCCGTTTTTGCGATTGTTAAAATCAGAAATTACCACGTTGGTAATCGCTGAAAGCCTGTCGTATCTCGGCTTCGGTGTTCATGACAAACGGTCCGCCACGTGCCACCGGTTCGTTTAGTGGCTTGCCGGAAACTAGTAAAAACCGTGTTGCCTGGCCGCCGCTTCGCAGCGCAATGGCATCCCCCTGGCCTAGCACGGCCAACTGATCGCGACCCAAACTGAGTTGCTTTGTATCGGTACCTTCAAGTACGACCTCACCATCGATGACGTAGAGAAAAGCATTATGATCAGCCGCGATATCTTCATTGAATGCGGTGTCAGGTTGCATCGATACGTCAAGATAAAGCGGATCGGTTAGCGGCAAATGGTG
>CAWCBX010000212.1:0-3836 GCA_963793595.1 uncultured Gammaproteobacteria bacterium
GCCGAGGTGGGCAGCGAACCGCTGGAGAATGGTGTGGTCGCGCGTTTACATCGCTCCGGTGACGGTTATGAAATCGAGGCTCTCGAAGACAAACCAGTTTGGATCAACGGTACCCGCATCGATTCGAAGCAGCTGGAACAACGCGATTTAATCGAGTTTGGCGAACAGGGGCCGCTGACCCGCTACCGCATTCATCGCCAGGGCGACCGGATCAGGCGATCGCTCGGCGACATGCTCGATGACTGTATCGACTATACCCGGGTCAGCCGCAAACCCCGAGTCGCGCGTCTGCAAAATGCGTTGCGCCACTTAAGCTATGATTTTGCACTGCAAACGACACTGTTGTTTCGCGTCACCGTGATCGTCGCCCTCGTCGTGCTGGGCGTTATAACCTACCAGCAGTACCGCTCCGATATTCAGTTACAGCACCAGGCCGAGAGCAGCGCGGATCGACTGGAAGATTTCGCGCGCACACTGCGGCGCACCAACCGGGAAGCCCTGCGTCCAGCGGATCTCAGCAGTCTGCGCCGCGAACTCAGCCATTCTTTGAGTGATACCGCGGAAAGGCTGGAATTGCTCGAAAAGCGTTCTGCGGCCAGTACCCGCATCATTGCCGACGCGACCCGTTCGATCGTGTTCCTGCAAGGCGCCTATGCTTTTCGCGACGTCGAATCCGAGCGCGTGTTGAGGTATCAGACCGATGATGAAGGTAATCCATTGTTCACGCTGCGTGGCCAGCCGTTACTGACCCTCGAGGGGGAGGGTGAGATCGCCGAGCGACCTTTCACCGGCACCGCTTTCGTAGTGAGTAAAAGCGGGGTACTTTTGACCAACCGTCACGTGGCTTTGCCATGGGAAGACGATACCCGAGTCGAAGCCTTGATCGCAGCCGGCATGGAACCCTTTCTGATCAAGTTCGTCGGTTACCTGCCCGGCATCGAGACTGCGTTTCCGGTTGAGTTACTGCAGGCCAGCGATGACGCCGATCTCGCGCTACTGCTGTGTAGCGAATTGCCTGGCGATCTGCCCTGGTTGAAGCTGAGCGACAGGCCAGCCGAACCTGGTGATGAAGTCATTGTAATGGGCTATCCGACAGGTTTGCGGGCGATGCTGGCGCAAACCGGCGACAGTTTTCTGGCCGAAATGGAGCAAGATGAAAGCCTTGATTTCTGGACGGTCGCCGAACGCCTTGCGCAGGCACAATTTATCCGCCCGCTGGCCAGCCGCGGTATCGTCGGTCAGCGCACCGCGGCGACCGTGGTCTATGACGCCGATACCACTCACGGCGGCAGTGGCGGGCCGGTACTGGATATCAACGGTCACGCGATTGCGATCAATACCGCGATAATCCCGGAATACGGGGGCTCGAATTTTGGTATTCCGGTCGAACATGCGCGCCAGCTGCTTGCGGCCGCGGGTGTGGAGATTGAGTAGCGCACAGGCCCGGGCCAACAGCCGGCACTGATCTGATGTTGGTTGGTAAGCGTATTGTTAAGTATTGTTAAACAGATTCAGCAGGTCATTACCATGAAAAAGTATCTGATAGTGTTGTTAAGCCTTGCCGCCATCGCCTGTGCGACGGGATACAATCCGAGGTATAACTTTAACGAGGTTCAGGTGGTGAATCTCACGACTGGAATGATCACGGATGTCAGGGTAGGTTTCGTTGGTTCGCCCAAGACCCTGGCTTGCGACGAAGTCGCAAAGAATGCCATGTGCGCTGATCTGTTTACCAGACGTTTTTACCCGCAAGAGGGTATCGAGCTAAGCTGGACCCACACGGACGGAAGCCGCAAATCGGACCTCTTCTCACCCGCGATACCGGTGACATACAATCCTGCTTTTGCGCTGCGTATCGTGATGGAGGTTAATGCTGACGGAACGGTGAAGCCCTTTTATGAACAGGAAGAACCGAGCGGTATTTATGACAGCTGATGAAGAGTAAACCCTCACTCTGCGCGCGGAGGTAAAACAGCAACAAACGGAGAGTTTCATTGCATTCGCTCTATTAACATGGTGATCATATTCAACCAGGCGGAGTATGATTAAAGCCATGTCACAGCAAAACACGAAAGCATTGCCAAAGTTCGTTGAACTGGCGCGCTATATTGCCGCCAACGCGGATGAACAGTTGACCCTGCAGAAGCTTGCCGCGCGCGTTCACTTGTCACCATCGCGATTTCAGCGGGTGTTCAAATCGACCTTTGGAGTCTCGCCGAAGAAATTTCAACAGGCCGCGCGCAGTGAACGGTTCAAGGCGTTGCTGCGTACCGGCACCGATATCACCGATGCGATTTATGCCGCCGGTTATGGTTCAAGTAGCCGTGTTTATGGCCAGACCATGCATAGCATCGGTATGACACCAAAACGTTACCGCGCAGGCGGCGAGGGAGAAACGCTGAGCTGGGCCTGTCGTGACACGACACTCGGGCCTATCCTGATGGCCGCTACCGATCGAGGGGTTTGCTTCGCGCAATTCGGTAGTGACTGCGAAACGCTGCAGCAGCAGCTTCGAGCCGAGTTTCCCCGGGCAGAGCTAGAGCGTTACCAGGCGGCATCGTCGCAGCAACTGGATCAATGGATTGACGCGCTGGACGCCTACATCCAGAATAAACAGCCGCGCCCCGAGTTGCCGCTGGATTTACAGGGCACCGCCTTTCAGATCAAGGTGTGGGAATTTTTGTTGAGCCTTGAGGATAGCGACGTGATCAGTTACGCCGAACTGGCGCAGGGCATCGACAAGCCGAAGGCGGTACGTGCAGCCGCATCGGCCTGTGCGGCGAACCGGATAGCGGTGCTGGTGCCCTGCCATCGAATCCTGCGGAGTGATGGTGGACTCGGTGGATATCGCTGGGGGCTGGCGCGTAAACGCGCATTACTCGATGCCGAAAGAGTGCGTAAAAACTCATAATAAACAAGCAATCAAGTAGACGTTTCAAATGACCCAGACATCATTCTCCACCTGCGGCCGTGGATACCGCGACTGCAATCCGTCCATGCCTTTGATGGTTCCGTTTGACCCGCAGTCTGGCGTGATTGTGAACCAACCGTCTCGGTACCTGATGCCGTATTTGTCAGGCCAGCCTGAATGCTGGTAGAAATCCTCAATATTGTAGCCCCGGTTTTTCTCGTCATCGCCGCGGGTTACCTGGCGGTCAGAAGTCGAATTACCAGCGCAGCAGCCATCGACCAGTTGATGAAGTTTGCGATCCAGTTTGCCATTCCCTGTTTGCTGTTTCGCGCGACCTCGACCATCGACCTGGATACCGCCTTTGGCTGGCGCATGATGCTGGCTTACTACCTGGCCGCAATCGCGTGCTTTGTAGTCGCCTTTTTTGTGGTTAAAGGTTTTTTCAACAGGCGGCCGGGAGAGGCGGTTGGCGTTGCCTTCGCCGCCCTGTTTTCCAACCTGGTGATGCTCGGGCTGCCGATCTCGGAACGCGCCTGGGGCGTGGATAACCTGGCGCCGAGCTATGCGCTGGTCGCAGTCAATGCGCCGATCTGTTACCTGATCGGGATTACCGCGATGGAGTTTTTGCGCGCCGATGGTCGCGGTGCCGTGGAAACATCGCGCATCGTGCTCCGGGCAATGTTTCGCAACAGCCTGATGATCGGTATCGGGCTCGGCTTTATCGTCAACCTGGGCGGAATCGCTTTGCCTGGCGCATTGCTGGCGGCAATCGAGTTGCTCGCGCGGGCAGCTTTGCCCGTAGCGCTGTTCGCGCTTGGCGGGGTATTGACGCGCTATACGCTCCACAAATCCCTCGGTGAGGCGGGACTCATAGTGGTGTTATCTCTAATCGTTCAGCCGGCGCTGACATTGCTGAGCAATACAT
>CAWCBX010000213.1:0-17507 GCA_963793595.1 uncultured Gammaproteobacteria bacterium
TGAAACGAACCCAGGCTCAGGTGGTCAAGCTCGAAGGTGGCAAAACCCAGCTGAAAACCGTCGAGACCCTGGCCGAATTCGGCATCGCCAGCTGCTCGCACCTCGGCCTGCAGCCGCAGATGGTGCACAAGATGGGCGGTTACCGCGTGCAGGGCAAGGCCAGAAGCGCCGCTGAGGAAATGCTCGCCACCGCGCAGGAACTCGAGGCTGCCGGCACCGACCTGCTGCTGCTCGAGTGCGTGCCGGCAACGCTTGCCGCAGAAATATCCGCGGCGCTGGAAATTCCGGTAATCGGTATCGGCGCAGGCGCCGATGTCGATGGACAGATCCTCGTGCTACAGGATGTCCTCAATGTGACCCCGGGCAAGAAACCGAAGTTTTCGAAAAACTTCATGCAGGGCCAGTCAAGCATCCAGGCCGCCATCAGCCGCTACGTCAACGAAGTCAAGCGCGGCAAGTTTCCTGACAAAACCCATATTTTCTCCTGAGATTCAAAGCATGGACCAGGCCACCAGCGTTATCGAACTACGGCAGTACGTGCAGCACTGGAAGGATCACGGCCAGTCGATCGCGTTTATCCCGACCATGGGCAACCTGCACGCCGGCCACATGTCACTGATCGAAAAGGGCCAGTCGCTGAGCGACCGCACCATCTGCAGCATCTTCGTCAACCCGATGCAGTTCGGACCAAACGAGGACTGGGACCATTATCCGCGCAGCCTGGAACGCGATATCGATCTGCTCGAGACGGTCGACTGCGACCTGGTCTACCTGCCGACAGCGTCCGAGCTCTATCCCGAAGGCCTCGATAAAATTAGCCATGTACAGGTCACCGACCTGACCGAGCACTACGAGGGGGCGCATCGACCGGGGCACTTTACCGGGGTCGCGACCGTGGTGTTGAAGTTGTTCAATATCGTCAAACCTGATGTCTCGGTGTTCGGCAAGAAAGATTTCCAGCAGTACCGCGTAATCAGCAAGATGGTCGAGGATTTCAACCTCGACGTGCAAATTATCGGCCAGGAAACCACGCGCGAGGCATCGGGCCTGGCGACCAGTTCACGTAACCAGTACCTCGATCAGGCGCAGACGGAACAAGCCGCGTTGATTTACCAGCTGCTGCAACAGACCGCGCAACAGATCGAGCGGGGCGAACGCGATTTTAAAACCCTGCAGGCGGGCGCGATTGCAAGCCTCGATGAGGCCGGCTTTAAAACCGACTATTTCTGCATCTGTAACGCCGAAAACCTGTTGCCGGCGACCCCAGAAGACCGCGACCTGGTCATCCTGGTCACCGCGGCCATGGGTCCGACCCGCCTGCTCGACAATATCGAAATCTCGCTCTGGTAGCCGTTTCAGTCGGCGCTGTATAAAGCCTGCATCGCGGCGACGCGCTGCTTAACCCGCTCGCGCAACTCGGCTGGTTCGAGCACCTCGACCTCGGCGCCGTGTTTCAGAATATCCATCACCAGCTCGGTATCCTGGCTGTAAGGCACGCGTAAAATATAATTTCCCTCGGCGTCGAATTCACTGCTTTGATCGGGGTGCCAGGTTTCGCGCGACACCCAGCGCGCCAGCTGCGGGCTGAAGCGCAGCACCGCCTGGCGGGTAGCGACGCCGGAAAAGATACCGTAGCCGCTTTCGAGTTCACGGTTCAACTCGGCCTCTTCGACCTCGATCGCGGGATCACTGGTGATTTGCAGTGCCTGGATCGCATCGATCGAAAAACTGCGTAAGCCATTACGCAGGTGGCACCAGGCGTCGAGATACCAGTTGTCGCGGTAATAGATCAAACGCTGCGGCGATACGCGCCGCTCGCTGCTGCTGTCGGTGGGACGGCTGTAGTAGGTCATGTCGACGCATTTGCGCGACAGTAGCGCCTGGCAGAGACCCTGGAAATTCTCACTGCGGTAAGCCTTCGCTGCGAGCGGGACGATACGAATGCGCCGTGAAATCTCGTCGACGCTGTGATCGCCGTCGTCGAGCAGCATGCGGATGCGTGAGCGTAACGGTTCGATATGGCTCGACAACACACCGGGCTGCAGGTTTTCGAGTAATGCGTCCATGCTCAGCAAGGCCTGGATTTCACTGGTATTGAACCACAGACCGGGCAGCTGAAACTGTTCGCCACCCTCACCTTGCTCATAGCAGTAGCCGCGCCGCTCATGATCCCAGACGATCGGCGCCGCGAAGCGATCTCGCAGGTACTCGAGGTCACGTTTAAACGTCGCCGGGGAAACTTCGAGCGCCTCGAGAAACTGTGCGCGAGTCACCACACGCCGATTGCACAGCATCTGGTCGATCAGGTGAAAACGTTCAGTTCGGTCCATAAAAGCATCATATTTTTAAGTGGCTCACCTTATGAGCCATGAATTACCGGATAATAGCACGATCAAACTGAAGGAAAATAAAATGTCCGGGATTAATCGACTGCTCTACAAGCTTTCCGCCTATTGCCGTTGTCGCGTGATTAACGGGCCCGACCAGCAACCTTATCTGGAGCGTTATCATTTGCTGCGCCTGCCATTCGGTTACCAGGTGTATTTACACCGCTTTGTCGCCAGCGATCCCGGCAGGGGTTTGCACAATCATCCATGGAAACATGCCTTATCACTGCTGCTGTGCGGTTCCTACGAAGAGACACGGATGCTCGACGCGAGAGCGGGTAATGCACTGCATAGTCGCTGGCTGCGCCCCGGGCACTTTAATTTCATTTCCGGAGAGGTGTTTCATCGAGTCAACATTCCGCAGAACAAGGAATGCTGGAGCCTGTTTGTACATGCACCCAAAGCCAAGGACTGGGGCTTTATCCAGCAACATGAATATCGCGATCATAACGAAATTGTCGGAGAGGCGAGTAATCCGATGTGGTGGCGACAGGCCCGACGCCCGATTCAGGCCCCGGAGATGCGCATGCCCTGCCCGGTCTAGCAATAATCGGCGCCTTGCCGGAACGCGCCCGGCGAGCAACTCGTATCCAGTATACAAGCCACATTAGCAGGACAGCCGCCGAGTCGCCTACTGCAAAGTTAAAAAACAGATAGACCTTAAGCACTCTGGACTTTCGTGTAGCGTGCTCTTAACCTGCGGTTACTAACTGACCGGAGACTGGTCCTGGGCAATCTCGCCATCAACATTATCCTGCCGCTATTTGCCATCATGGTCGCGGGATACATTACCGGTCGATTCAAGCTGCTCCCCGCAACAGCGAGCGAAGTGCTAAGCCGCTTCGTCTTTGTCATCGCGCTGCCGGCGTTGATCTTCGTGTCGTTATCCAGTATCACGCTTGCCGAGTTTTTCAACTGGCGTTACATCGGCGTGCTGGGTGGCGGCATGCTGGCGATGTTTTGTATCGGTATGACCGTGGCCCGCTGGATTTTTCCAGGCAGTCTGACCGCTATCAGTTTGCACGGCCTGACTGCTATGTACTCCAGCACGGCTTATATCGGATTACCACTGGTGCTAACGGTGTTTGGCGATGCCGCCAGGGTGCCCGGTATTATCGGTGCCATCATTACCGGCCTCGTATTCTCGCCACTGGCGATCGTGCTAGCCGAAATTGACCGCAGTCGAGGCAATAGATTCCGCGTCTGGCCACCCCTGTTCCATGTATTAACGCGACCACCCATCATTGCGGTGGTGGCCGGACTCTCGGTTTCCGCCACTGGCATCGACCTTCCCTTGCCAGTCACGACCTTCTTTGAACTACTGGGTGGTGCTTTTGTTCCCTGCGCCCTTTTCGCCGCCGGGCTTTTCATCGCCGGTTGCTCGGTGCACGGCGCTACCGCCGAGATCAGCTGGCTGGTGTTCGCCAAGCTGTTTTTACATCCACTGATTACCTGGTGGCTGGCCTACCGGGTATTCGAGCTCGAAGGAATCTTACCCGTCGTTGCCGTGGTCCAGGCGGCACTGCCGAGTGGGGTTCCGGTTTTCGTGCTGGCGCAACAATATAAAACCTTCGTTACCCGCAGTAGCGCCGCGATCGTCTTGTCGACAGCCATATCCGTGGTGACGCTATCAGCGTTGTTTATGTTTTTGAGTCGCTAATCTGTTACGTCCGATCGAATCAGGAATAATCATTTTGACCTTTAAACCGGCCCCGGCTTAAACTCTCATTTTCGACGAGGGTAAATGTATGACTGGTAAACTTGTGTGGCGCTGGATCGACGATACCTTTCTCGATCTTGGTCGACAGTTCCGTTGGTCCTACCTGCCGCCCTTAATGGTATATCTTGCCGCCGGAGTGTCGGGACTGACTTCGATCGTCGGTACCTTTTTTATCAAGGAGTATCTCGATCTGTCGGCAGCCTTCCTCGCCGGCCTCGCCTTCTGGGCGGGCATTCCGTGGACGCTGAAGATGCCACTGGGTCACCTGGTTGATCTGATCTGGCGTCGTAAAGCACTGCTGGTTTACATTGGCGCCAGCCTGATCGCGCTCAGTATCCTGATCATGTACGGCATTATCGCGCACACCGCGGCAATGGCCGAGATCATGAAAGTCGAAGCCTGGTTCGTCATCGCCACCATACTGGCGCCCACCGGCTACGTGGTGCAGGACGTGGTTGCCGATGCGATGACGGTAGAAGCGGTGCCGACCATTGATGAAAATGGTAAACCCTACCCGGATAGCGAAATCAAGTTAATGCACACCACGATGCAGACCCTGGGCCGGGTTGCAATCATCGGTGGACTGGTAGCGGTCGCCGCGCTGAATATCACCATGTTCAGCGGAGTGGAGGATATGTCGGAAGAGATGAAGGTCGCGATTTACGCCGATATCTACCTGCTGGCGCTGATCATTCCCCTGATTTCGATCACCGGCGTCATTCTTGGCGGCATTTTGTTGCGCCGCCGCGCCCGGGTGCTGGAGGAACAGGGGCATGACCACTCCAGCATCGATCAGCTACTGTTTGCGCCGGGGGGAGAAACCAGCCCGAACTGGTGGATTCTCGGCGGCAGCCTGGTGTTTGCAGTATTCACGCTGAGCATGGGTATTAGCCAGGTACCATTGGCGCAGGAAATTATTTTCCTGGGTTCGATGAGTATCATTTTGTTCCTCATGTACCGGTTGTTGCTCGAGCTCGAGCCCGCGGCACGCAAGATGCTGGTCGGCACCGCGGTTATCATCTTCGTGTTTCGCGCGGTTCCCCTGCCCGGCCCAGGTGCCGGCTGGTTCGAAATCGACGTACTCGAATTCGACCAGCGTTTTCTGTCGGTATTGTCACTGATTGCGTCCTTCCTCACGCTGGTCGGCATGGTGGTACTGCGTCCGATGATGGCAAGGCACTCGATAGCCTTCGTGGTCGCGGGGTTGACCATCGCCGCGGGTATTCTGTCGCTACCCAACATCGGGCTTTACTATGGGATACAGGAGTGGACCGCGGCGCACACCGGGGGCGTTGTCGACGCGCGCTTTATCGCGATTATCGACACCGCGATCGAATCGCCGCTGGGCCAGATCGCAATGATACCGATGCTGGCCTGGATCGCCAGGAATGCACCCCCGCATCTGAAAGCCACGTTTTTTGCGGTAATGGCATCCTTCACCAACCTGGCGTTATCGGCCGCAAGTCTTGGCACCAAGTATTTAAATGAAATTTACCTGGTCACTCGCGAAGTCCGCGACCGGGTTACCGACGCGATCAGCACCGCGGCGGACTACAGCGAACTGGGATGGCTGTTGATCGTCGTCGCGCTGATTGGTTTTATCGCGCCGCTGTTAACCATCCTTATAATCCAGCGCTCACCATTGCGCACCCACCAGTAGACTAAAGGTTAAGTTGATGAAAAAAATTATATCCGGTTTGATAATATCCCTGGCAACTGGCCCCGCACTCGCCCACCATCCACTTGCCGGGATGCCGATGGAAACCTTCGCCCACGGATTATTATCTGGCGTTGGACATCCGTTACTGGGTTTCGATCATTTATTCTTTGTCGCACTGGCCGGTATTGCCGCGCTATTTACCGGGCACAAGTTGCTTGCGCCGCTGGCCTATATCGCCACGATGGCAGGCGGTTGCCTGGTCGCCACAGTGTGGACTTCGGTGCCGGCCAGCGAATTGATGATTGCAATCTCGTTACTGGTGCTCGGTGGCATGCTGCTTAGCGGTCGACAGTTCGGTTTAAATACAGTCCTGCTAGCCTTTGCCGGTTTTGGGATATTTCATGGTGCCGCACTTGGCGAATCGATCGCCGCCCAGGAAGCCGGTTTCGGCGCACAGGTCCTGATCGGTTACCTGTTGGGACTGGGTATTATTCAGTATGCAATCGCGCTTAGCGCAGGCTGGGTGTGCACAAGTTTGTGGAAGGTCTCCCGGGCGAGCGCGATTCAACCTCGTCTGGCGGGAGCCATGGTTGCAGGTGCCGGGCTATACCTCACACTGGAACATCTCGAAGGCTCCTTGTTGCGGGTGATATCCAGCTAGTTTGACGGGTCGGTTTTCAGTTTTACGGGCTGTCCGTGCGGGGTCGACAGGTAGGCTTCTTCCCAGTCCTTGCGTTTACCAGCCATCGCCTGCTGGTCTATTGCACTATGCCTGGCAACCAGGCCTTCGAGCGCGCTTAACACGCAGCGGTAATAAGTTTCCTGATCATCGCTGGCACCACCGATTGCGGCTTGCTGCAATGCATCGCCGAGCGCAGCGGACCAGGCGCCAGCACTAAACAGTCCATTTTGCACCAGCGTATCGGCGATCGCCAGGGCTTCGGCCTGCCAGGCTTCGGCGAACGCCGGTTCTCCGTCAACACTGGCGAGCGGCTTTAGTGATTTCAAATCCTGCTCATCCATAGTCAGCCCGCGACAAGATAACTTTCCCAGAGATCGAGGTGTACCTTGTCGCGACTGTTCTCGACCTCCGGCCATAACTCGGCGGCCGCGAAGCAGACGTTATAGCAATGCTGATGAATCTCCTTACCCTCGGCAGACAAATCGGGGAACACGTGCGCCCCGTTACAGGCATGTACGGTTCCGCGACGACCCCGTGCATACTGCGGTAGCCGGGTATGACCATTGTTGCCATGACTGGAGGTAATCACCTGCGCGCCGACCGAAAATGCAGGCGGGGCATCTATCTCGGCATCGAAACGGACAGCGTGGTCGTGATCTTCCTGCAGTACCTGCTGTAACGTCATCGCAGTCACGGGGTTACCAAAATCAGTTTTGTCGCTCAGTGATTTGCCGGCGTCAATTTCGTCCAGTGTAATCCAGCCAGCTTCGATATAGGTCGCGAAATCGGTTTGCGCCCAGGAATCAAAATAAGGTCGACCGAGATAATCTTCGGGCATGATCAGCTCACGACAATGACGCCACCAGTCGATGGTAATACCCGGGGTGCGGGCGCATTGCGCAATTCCCCATTCACGACCTTCCCAGTCGTGGTGGAAGGGACTTTCTTCGTCATCGACTTCGACAGGACCGTAACCCTGCTTGCCACCCAGATCGTGAATTCCATCCATTAGTCCTGGCTCCTTGTATCTGCGCCCAAATCGCGATCGGTACCGATCATCGAGTTACGCGACACCAGCTCGACCAGTTGATCCTCGGTCATGCCCTCGCTACCCGGGGGGCGTTGCGGCAATACCAGGTAACGCAGTTCAGCCGTACTATCCCAGACTCGCACCTCGACATCATCGTCGATGGCGACCCCGAATTCGGCCAGCACCCCTCTCGGCTCACGCACTGCGCGTGAGCGATAAGCCGCCGCCTTGTACCAGGCAGGCGCGATGCCCAGAATGGAGAAAGGGTAGCAGGAGCACAGGGTGCACACGACCAGGTTGTGAACCTGGTCGGTGTTTTCTACAACTTTGAGATGCGCAGTGGCCTTGCCGAGAAAACCCAGTTCATCGATCGCTGCCGGGGCATCCTGTAGCAAGCGTTTTTTGTATGCCGGATCAGACCAGGCTTTTGCTACTACCCGGGCGCCGCGTTTGGGACCTATCTCCTCGGTATAAGCCTCGATCCACGCATCTATGGTCTGTGGATTAACCAGGCCCTTGTCCACCAGCAGCGTCTCCAGCGCCTTGACGCGCAACGCCGACTCCGACGGCAGGTGGCTATGCAGATGCTGGTGAATTTCAGCAACTTTTTCGGCATCAAATTCTGGCATGGGCTTATGGCTCTTGCAGCAAAGACCTCAGTTTACTCAAACTGATCCCGAAATTCAGCATCTGGATATTGGCCAGGTGAAATTCTCATTGAACTTTCGCCTTTGGATCACTTTGCAACTACACTGCGCCGATGTTAAATCCAATCAGGCGACCCACGCTGTTTGATGTCGGCAGGCTATTCTTTGTCGGCGCAATCTGGGGTGGCGCATTCATATTCATTGCGATCGCATTAACCGATTTCGGGCCGATCAGCATCGCCACCTGGCGGGTTTCGTTAGGTGCAGTGGTGCTGCTAATCATCGCGACACTGGCTGGCCAGAAGTTTCCGCGCGGTTTGCGTAACTGGCGTAATGTATTTGTCGTCGGATGCCTTAACAGCGCCGTTCCATTCTTTTTGATCAGCTGGGGGCAGCAATTCATCAGTAGCGCTGAAACCGCGCTGCTGATGGCTATGGGCACTTTTTTCGGGTTGGTGGTTTCTCATTTCAGCAGTCACGATGAACGGATCAATATATCGAGGGCCCTGGGCGTTAGCATCGGCTTCATCGGTGTGATGGTGCTGGTGCTGTGGGACATTATCGAGTCGGGAGCGGGAAATCTGGGTGGCCAGCTTGCAGTCATGACAGCCGGTTGCAGTTACGCGACATCATCGATTATTTCACGACGCCTGACGCATCTGCCGATGATATCGACCTCGGCAGCTACCATGCTCAGCGCCAGTCTTTACATGGTGCCGCTTGCGTTTCTGCTGGAAGAACCGTTACCGGCAACGGTCAGCCAGTCATCACTGTTTGCGCTGATCTACCTCGGTGTCATCGCCACTGCATTGGCGATGACCATGCGCTTTTTCATCATCCGCGCCAATGGCGCGGTATTTATGTCGATGGTGGGCTACCTGGTACCCCTGTTTGGTGTGCTCTGGAGTGGGCTGTATTTCGCCGATGCGATCAATCTGCAAACGCTGCTGTCGCTCGGCTTGATTCTGCTTGGTATCGCAATTACGCGCAAGGGAAGTTAATCCTCAAGTCGCGCCGGCAGCCCCTGGTCAACCCCGCGAAGTTTCCTGTCAACCCCGCGAAAGCGGCCCCCAGCGCACGCTGGGTTGACGTATCGGGATCTCGAACTGACGGCGCCATTGCAAGATTCCCACAGGTCAGCGCGGGTCGTTTGCAGCTACTGAAATAAAGGATTTGAAGATCTATTTCCTCCAAAGGAGGCGCTGAAACGCGTCAGCCAAACAACTGCAAACAGCTGCGGACGTTCGTGATTCAGATAAAAAAGAAGTCATAATTGCTTCTTGTTGTTCTGGAGCAAGCCGGAGCACATTGTCGAGTCTCCTCCAAAATCAGCCAGGGGTCAGCAGCGCCGCTATTCTGCCGGCAAAAAAGGTACTGTCAAAAGTACCGGGGAGATCAAATTTAGCCCTGTGAGGGCGAAGGTTTGTTAAACGTGTTTCTTCTTTCATTAAGCGCGAGTTTCAATCGTTCCTCTGTTTCCGGGCCGCGTAAAAGTGCTTTGAGGAAGACGGCTGTATAGCTTTTGTCCACGATACCACGCTTCGCTTCTATCGCAGGTTTCATCAGCCTGTGTAATTCCACGAGGTTGTACCAGGGGATTGCAGGGTAAACATGGTGCCCTATATGCCAATTGATGTTGTTCCAGAAAAAACTATTTACAGGGTTTGATATTATTGTTCGAGAGCCCACCAATTGTCCCTCATTCCATGGCGTTTCGTAGTGTTCCGCAATGAAACGGACTGAGTTGAACAAGGAGAAGATATAGACAGGTATCAGCCAAACCTCAAGGGTTTTGGCTAAAACTCCGTTGTCCAAAGCCCAGGTAATTAGCGCCCAGCAACAGGCGATTGTCAATGCTATTTCGAACAGGTGTATGGACCACTGCTTCAGATTAAAACGCTTAATCGGATACAGCAGGTTAAAGTGCACGAAACTCAGCACTCCGCCGGCGACGACGTAGGCATAAAAAAGAACGAAGTCCAGAATGCCTCTTTTACCCATGGTAAATGCATCCGGGTCTTCATAAGAGCGATTGTAGCGGTGATGCTCGAGGTGGTCTTCTTTGAATGAAATAAATGAGATCATAATCGGGATCATACATACGATGCCGAACGCCCAATTAGCCCACTTTGCTTTAAACAACGTATTGTGGCCGCCGTCATGTATGAAGGTAACCATACCCATCCACATGTAACCTATACCGATATAAGCAGCCCACTTGCTGAGCCCTGAGTCCGTTGTCCATGCCACCCAGGTTAAAAATACCATGATGCCTACAAAAAGAGGGATTTTGGTTAGATTGGGTAGCATTCTAAATTCTCTTAAGCGCTTTACGTCTTCACGGGACAAAGGCTTATCGGGGATAATGGTCATGTAGACAAGTTTCTATGTGTTTTTTGAAGGGATTGCATAGCCATTCCTTATATAATGGCATTGCTCAAATCCGGCATATGCAGGCGTCGCTGAATGATCGTGACGATTATAGCGGGTATAGCCGCTAGGGGCTCGCTCAATGTGAACATAATTTGTACCCAAAACGCGTCAAAGGAAATGCACAGCATTCTTTTGAGAACGCATTCCTGCGTTCACGCCTCGTTTGTTTCAGCTACCTCGGGGTGAATGACTCGAAGATAAACCCGTACGGCCGGAGTATTGATCGAAACTTCAAGTATTCAGGAAACCTGCGTGGTAGTCGAAGTGTTCTTCGATGAAGCTCGCGATGAAATGGTAACTGTGGTCGTAGCCAGGCTGCAGACGGATATTCACCGCTTGCCCAGCCGCATCGCAGGCGGCCTGAAAATTATCCGGTAACAACTGCCCTTCGTGCAAAAACTCATCGGCATCCCCCTGATCGATCAGAATGTCGCCAACTCGAGCGCCACCCTGTACCAGGCAGGTCGCATCGTAAGCTTCCCAGGTCGAGCTATCGTCACCCAGGTAAGCGCCGAAACAACCCTGACCCCAGCCACAGTTAACCGGGTTCGCGATCGGCGCAAACGCAGATACTGAACGAAACGCTTGCTGGGATTTTCAGGGCGCAGATCAGTGCACCATGCCCTCCCATCGAGTGTCCCGATAATCGACTTCACCCCGTGGAATCAACGGCAGGTTGGCTTCGATCAATGCGGGCAATTCACAGGTCACATAGTCGAACATTTTATAATGTGGTGTCCACGGACTTTGTGTTGCGTTGACATAAAAACCCGCGGCCTGGCCCAGGTCGTAACGCTCGGGTTCATCGGCAACATCGTCACCACGCGGGCTGGTATCGGGGAACACGATAGCAATCCCGTGTTGCGCGGCAAAGCGCTGGAACCCACCCTTGGTGCGCGCATTGTCATCGTTGCAGGTCAGCCCCGAAAGCCAGTACAGGGCTGGCACCTTTTCATCCCGTGATTTGGGTGGCAGGTAAACCGAAAAAGTCATTTCGCACTGACAGCTAGTCGACTCGTGGGTGTAGCGATTCAGGTAACCACCGCTTTCCTTGATGCTCTCGATTTCTTTCATCGGCTGACTAAAACATAATGACTGACTTGATGCTTTTGCCTTCGTGCATCAAATCAAAAGCGGTATTGATCTCTTCCAGCGGCATGGTATGCGTCACCAGGCTATCGAGTTCGATCGTTCCATCCATGTACTGATCCACCATGCCGGGTAACTCGGTACGACCCTTGACGCCGCCAAAAGCGGTACCGATCCAGCGACGACCGACAACCAGGTTAAACGGACGTGTCTTGATTTCTTCACCGGCACCGGCAACGCCGATAATGGTTGAGGTTCCCCAACCCATATGGGTGCATTCAAGCGCGTCGCGCATGACGTTGACGTTGCCAATACACTCGAAAGAATAATCGACACCGCCGCCTGTCATTTCCTGGATATACTCGGGTAACGAGCCATCGACTTCCTTTGGATTAACAAAGTCGGTAGCGCCAAGTGATTTCGCCATTTCCCATTTATCGGGATTTATATCAACCGCCAGAATGCGCTCAGCCTGTGCCATTACCGCGCCCTGCACCGCCGACAGTCCTACCGTGCCGAGGCCAAACACGGCCACCGAGGAACCCGGCTGTACTTTGGCGGTGTTCAGCACCGCGCCGATACCGGTAGTGACACCACATCCCAGCAGGCAGGCCTTGTCCAGTGGCGCCGCCTTGTTGATTTTGGCGAGCGCAATTTCGGGTACCACGGTATATTCGGAAAAAGTCGAGCAGCCCATGTAGTGATAGATATCCTTGCCGTTTTGCGAAAAGCGACGGCTACCATCGGGCATGAAACCGGTCCAGACGGTGCCTGCAATCGACTGGCACAGGTTGGTCTTGTCCGAGCTGCAAAATACGCAACTGGATTCACCACATTCCGGAATGTAAAGCGGGATCACGTGATCACCTACGCTCAGACTTTTCACACCGGGTCCACATTCCACTACTTCGCAACCACCCTCATGGCCCAGGATCGCCGGGAAAGCGCCTTCGGGATCTTCACCCGACAGGGTGAACGCATCGGTATGGCAGACACCACTCGCATGAACCTTCAACAGGACTTCACCTTGTCGCGGGCCTTCGACTTCAACTTCTTCTATTTCAAGGGGTTTTTTCGGTTCCCAGGCGACTGCGGCTCTCGATTTCATGGTTGCTCCTGAAGTTTGGTGACATTATTTACTGGCGCAGACTAAATAGAATACGCCTACGAGTCAAGCCAGCTCTATGCCCGGAGAAGCAGGAAAAATAATTGAATTAATTGAACATTATTGACTCAAACCACCATCTACCGGGTCGTGAGATTGAGAAGCATTTAATGTCGTCAAAGAAATCCAGGGTAGTTGCGCTGGCTGCAATATTGCTCGGCGTAATCATCTACAATTTTGCGCTGTCTGCGGGATCATCCAATGGCTTCGATTTATCCGGGTCGAGCTTGCCGCGTGAGCAGATTTTCAGTGGCGGGCCGCCACGCGACGGAATCCCGGCTTTGTCCGATCCCAGGCTCATCGCTGCCGACGACGCCGACTATCTCAAGCCGACTGATCGCATTGTGGGCATTAGCCTGAAGGGCCAGTCACGGGCCTACCCCATCGCCATCCTGAACTGGCACGAAATCGTCAATGATAGTATCGACGGCCTGCGCTTCGCGGTCACTTACTGTCCGCTTTGTGGAACGGCGGTTGCCTTCGACGCGACCATCGATGGCTCGCCTACCGACTTTGGCGTATCAGGATTACTGTATAACAATGATGTCCTGCTGTACGACCGCGACACCGAATCGCTTTGGTCGCAAATCCTGGGTGAAGCGATTTCCGGGGAACGTATCGGTAAAAAACTGACGCCACTGCCGATCAGTCACACGACCTGGCGCGACTGGCGCGAAAAACACCCCGCTACGCTGGTATTATCCGATAATACCGGCCACGTTCGTGACTATCAGCGCAATCCCTACGCCGGCTATGAAGAATCCCGCCAGACCTACTTCGCGCTCACCAACGCCGCACCGGACTACTATCATCCGAAGGAAATTGTGCTTGGACTGGGTGTCGACGGCGTATACAAAGCCTATCCCTTCATCGAACTCGAAAAACAGGGCAGATCCCACTTCAGCGATTCTGTCAATGGCAGCAGCTTTAACTTCGCCTGGGATTCAACAAATCGCAGTGTCACCATCACCGATTCCAGCGGGCAGCAGGTTGCAGGTATCCAGGGTTTCTGGTTCGCATGGTTTGCATTCCACCCTGATACCGAGGTGTACAAGGCACAGGATTCATAGCAAACACCCTCACAGTAGTCCGACCCATGCGCACCGCTTTGCGGATTAAAAAACTTATTAAAGATTCGATAGCGCCCACAGGCTAGCTGGGGTGAAAGCCCCCAAAAGTAGCTCCCAAACGGCAAAAAACGCCGTTTGGCACATCCGTGTGATCACCTGGAGCCCGATGCGTCGGACCGCTGCGTCCTGCCTCGCTAGACTTTTGGGGGTTTTCACCCCAGGTAGCTACCATCCAATGTAAGGGGAAACAATAAAGTTGTTAAGCCGGGATTAACCAGAGCGGGATAATGTGACAGAATGTAATTATTTTCTGGTTCATCATTGCTGCACCCACGCTATCTTCTGTTTGCAGGTCTGGTATCTGTACTTGTTCCAAAACCCGGCTTAAGCGCGGAAAACTGGAATCTGTGCCGGATTCCATCATTTAATTATATCGATACAGAAGATATATCCGCGGACGAAACCAGGGTTGAAGCACAAACCGTTACCAGCGAAGACGGCACAACCATTCATCTAGTCGGCGATGTCAGTGTAACTCGTGCCGAGCTAAACATCACCGCCGATGACGTTCTCTTCAACAAGTCCACCGCGGAATTTTTCGCCAATGGAAGCGTGGATTTCGCGACCCCCGGCATCCACCTGCAAAGCCCACAAATCGAAGTCGACAGGCGAAACGATCGCGCAACATTTGAGCAACCCGAATTCGAACTGCGAAATCGGCACGCAAGTGGGCGGGCCGACAGAGCCGAGCAACTCGATCAGTATCGCAGTCGATTCAGCGGAATTACCTATACCTCCTGCGATCCGGATAACAGGGTCTGGTATCTACGGGCCGAAGAACTTGAAATCGACGACGAGAGTGGTGTCGGCAGCGCGACACACGCCACGCTATATTTCCAGGATGTTCCGTTTCTATATCTACCCTATTTCCAGTTCCCGATAGACGATCGTCGTCAGTCCGGGTTGCTCTCTGTGAAAACAGGTTACAGCGAGACCAGTGGGCGCAGTTATGTAGCGCCTGTCTACTGGAACCTTGCACCTAACTATGACATGACCATTACACCGGCCTATTACAGCGAGCGTGGCCTGCAAATCAATACCGAAAATCGTTACCTGTTTGAATCCCACCGCGGACAGCTGGAGTATGTCTTATCTGGATGACGATGAAAGAGGCGATAAGCGCTGGTTTCAGCAATGGCAACATAACGCTGATCTTGCCTATGGTGTCGACGCTGATGTATTGCTTGCCGATGTGTCGGACGAAAACTTTTTCTACGACTTCGGTGACATTTCGCCCCAGTACAATGATCTTCGCTTTCTGGATCGTCATATCACGCTGACGCGTGACGGCGAAACCTGGCAAAGCGCAATTTTCTGGCAGAACTACAAGACCATCGATAACACTACTGCGCCAGAGGATCGCCCTTACAATCGGCTGCCACGCCTGTCCTTCAATCTTCAACCTGACCCCTGGCTCGATCAATTGCAGACGCCTGTTGAGATCGAGTGGGTTAGCTTTGACCGCGACAAAAGCGTTACCGGCAACCGCACCGATATCGTAACTGCAGTGAACTGGAAGTCATCAGACAGCTGGTATTTTCTGGCACCTGGATTGCAACTCGCCTTCACCGATTATCAACTGGAGGACAACCTGGGCGATGACTCGATACAACGGATCCTGCCAACCCTGGGTATCGATTCAGGATTAGTTTTCGAGCGCGTGGCCGGATCTACAGACCAGTTGCTGCAAACCCTCGAACCAAGGTTGTATTATCTCTACACACCGTACGAGGACCAGGATGACATCCCTGACTTTGATACTTCGCTTAACTCCAGAACCTATAACAATTTGTTTCGTAACAATCGCTTTACCGGCGCCGATCGAATAGGCGATGCCAACCAGGTCACCCTTGGCCTTACTAGCCGGATCTACAATAACGACAGCGGCGATGAGTTAATGAATGCGCGAATAGGCCAGACTTTCTATTTCGAGGATCGTCGCGTCAGCCTGGACGGCAGTCGCGACAATGCATCCCGTTCCGATGCGATTGCCGAGCTCAATGTCTCGCCCAGTTCCAGCTGGAAAATCTCGGCGCGACTGGTTTACGACGAGGAGCAGAATGAGCTTAGCGATAAAGATATGTCGGTCGGGTACAGAAACAATGGCCTGGCAGCAAACCTTGGTTACTATTATACCGAGGATGAACTCGAGCAGGCGCTGGTCTCAATGGTATATCCGGTCAACGAGCGCTGGACAGTTGTGGCTAAACTTCAATACTCATTGCTATATGAAAAACCAGTAGAGAATTTACTGGGGATTAACTATGAATCCTGCTGCTGGGGCCTTAAAATACTGGCCGGTCAAACCGGGGAAGATATCGATGATTTTGCCGAAACCACCAACAGCATTTTCTTTGAAGTTACCTTCAAAGGTTTAAGTCAGGCAGGTGACGACATAGATACGCAATTGATTGACGCAATACCCGGATATAGCCCGGCTTTCTGATTCGCTTAGGTAATTAAATGAAAATGTTTCGACTAACCCTGATTCTCCTTGGCAGCCTTCTGCTGATGCAGCCCGTCACTGCAGCCCAGACCTCAATCGACCGTATCGTGGCTGTCGTCGACGAAAGCGTCATTACCGCACGCGAACTCGCGGATAGAATCAAACTGGTAAAAATCGACTTTCGTCAGGCGAATCGCCGCTTGCCCAGTGATGATGTGATGCATCGGCAGGTACTCGAGGCATTGATCAACGACTCATTGCTGCTACAGGAAGCCACGCGCCGTGGAATCAAGATTACCGACGGCCAACTCAACCAGGCTATGCAGCGCCTGGCCAGGCAAAATAAAATGAGCCTGTCAGATTTTCGCAACGCATTGATCGAGGACGGACTGGATTACGACAATTACCGCGAAACTATTCGTCGGGAAATGACTGTTTCAACCCTGAGTCGTCAATATAGTCAGCGTAACGCAACCATCAGTGAAGCCGAAGTCGATGATTTCATCAAGCTTGGCGGCGACAGTGGTACTAACTATGAATATCGCATATCTCATATTCTGATTGCGCTACCCGATGCCGCACCGCCGGATCAGGTCAGCAAGGCCCAGGAAATCGCTGCGGAAGTTCTGGTGGAACTCGATCAGGGAGCACAATTTGATGAACTCGCCAATACATTTTCGACAGGCGATACTGCGCTGCAGGGTGGCGATCTCGGGTGGCGCAAGAAAGCCGAGATCCCGAGCCTGTTTACAACCGAGATTTTATCGATGGAAGCGGGTGGCTATGCCGGGCCGATTCGCAGCGCCAACGGCTTTCATATCGTCTACCTGAAAGAAGTTCGTGATCTCGAACAAACGATAAGTCAACAGACTCGAAGTCGCCATATACTGATCAAACCCAACGAGCTGATTACCGAAGAAGATGCGCGCGACCGTCTGTACGAGTTTCGTGAGCGGATTCTGGCCGGGGAAGACTTTGCCCGACTGGCACGGCTTTACTCGGTTGATTACGTTTCAGGCGCCGAGGGAGGAGATATTGGATGGCAGGATCCGGGCAGCACGGTCAAAGAGTACGAGGCGGTAACCGATCGGCTCGAGATAGGTGTACTTAGCGAGCCT
>CAWCBX010000214.1:0-11270 GCA_963793595.1 uncultured Gammaproteobacteria bacterium
TAGCAGATTTTCGGTCAATCGCCTGAAACAGCATCGATTCCTGCGTATCGCGTTCCAGGTTTGCGGCCATTGCCTGAGAGCCGACAAAACCCACCAGGGAGCCGTAGTCTTCCTGGTAACTGGCGATGCCACCATCGAAAATCCCTGCATTTTGCAGGTTGGCGAGGTTGAGCGCATTGCGATTATCCCCCGTTCCACCCAGGTTGGATTCAACGGTGAACACGTCACCTGGCTGCGGCGTTCCGTTCAAACTGACCTGCCAGCCATTGGCATCGATGACCATGTTGTTGCTGTAGGGAATCGCGACACCGGCGGCATAGGCCACCCCTCCCACGACGACGTCGACGTCGGCACGCAATGTACTCGCGGGATTATCGAAGGTCAGCGTCGCGGTATTGAGCAGGTTCAGGTCGGTAGCATCGGTAACCATGCCGGCACTGATATCGACATCGCCGAGATTGTTCTGCGAGGCACTGCTGCGAATGGGTAGCGCCGCCGCAATCGCGGCCGGATCGGTGGTTATTACCTGCAGGCTATCAGCGCCATCCAGTGTCGGCTTGATGGTGAATCGATCGCCCGCGATGGCCGTGGCACCATTGATGGTGAGGGTCAAACCTTCGAAAATCAGCGTGGCCGGCGCACCGTTGGCGACGCTGGTACTGCTGCCGCTGTCGGAGGTGAGGGTCCAGTTGGCGCCATCGAAGGATAATTGATAATCATCGGTGGTGACGGCGGTGATATCGCTAATCACGGTTGATATCGTGGGCGTACCGGTATTGGAGGTGTAGGCGATTGACTGCGGGGCGCTGTAACTGAAGAAGTCCTGCCCGAGATTGCCGTTAAGGTCCATCCCATCCCGCATCTGCGCATTAAATGTCTCGGCAATGCCGATGGCGGTACGGCCGAGCGCGTTACGGGCTGGATCGAGAACATTATCTCGAAAATCGAGCAAGCCGCCGAGCTCACCGCCTGACAGGTTGGCGCTGATGTCATAAACCGTAATCAGGCCGTTGTAGGCGATCACATCCCGCGTAGGATCGCTAACATCGGGCTGAGTGCTTAGCGCAAAGGCCTCAACCCCGTTGAGCACGGTCTGACCGTTGCCGATGAAGATCGACAGGTTGTTTTCGCGCTCATCGATGACGGTAATATCGACTTTTTGCGCGAGTTGATCGAGCAGTGAATCACGTCGATCGAGTAAATCGGCCGCCTGCTGGGTCGATACCGCAGACGGCGCAATTTCATTCAGTTTGATGTTGAGATCGCGGATCTGTGTTACCAGCGAATTGATTTCATCGACCGTGTCACGAACATCGGTCCTGGTGTTTTTCGCCAGCTCCTCGAAGCGACTGTCGATGCTCTGAAACCGGCTGGCCAGGGTTTCCGCAGTGTTGATCATCGCATAACGTGCCGTACTTGACGCCGGATCATCGGCCACATCCTGCACTGAAGCAAAGAAATCCGCCAGTATCGGGCTAATGCCCCCTTTCGGGTCGGCCAGTACATCGTCGATATGCGCCGTTAGCTCGCTGAACCTGTCCGCGCGTGCATAGCTTGAGGTGGTATCGCGCACCTCCAGGGTCAGGAACTGGTCATATGAGCGCGCCACCGATTCCACGCGGACGCCATTGCCATAGAAGCTACCACCAAAAAACGAGGGGTTGTTGGTGTCAAACTCTACCGTCTGCCGACTGTAGCCCGGGGTATTGACGTTAGCGACATTATGACTGGTGGTGCTGAGCGCGCGCTGAAAGGACAGTAATCCGCTGACCGCGGTGTTTAGCATATCAGGCATGATCGGTTACTCCTGGATTCAGGCTGGCGAGCGTACGTTGCAGGGTCTCACCATTGAGTATGCCAATGATCTTGTCAGCGTACTGCGGATCGGTAGCATAGCCGGCATTGTGAATTTCCCTGATATAGGCCTGATCGTCACCCGCATGCTGCAATGCCTGCTGGTAACGAGGATTGGTCTTGATAAAGTCAACGTAATCGGCGAGGCTTTGCGCCGGCGTGGCATAAGCGCGAAAGCTCGATAGCTGGTTTTGCAATATTCCGTCCTGATGTTCGAGCGATGTCTTATGCAGCGAATCGCCCTGCCAGTCGGGTCCGGTCTTGATACCGAACAGGTTGTTGCTACTGCGACCATCGGCAAATTTCATCATATGTTTGCCCCAGCCGGTTTCCAGGGCCGATTGGGCCAGCAGCAGTTCGGCACTGACACCCAGGGATTTCGCCGCGGATTGCGCCTGTGGCAGGATGTCGGCAATAAACTGGTCGGCGCTGTGCCAGCTACTGTTGACGCGTTCCATGCGATCGACCTCGGCAAAATCATCCGCAAGCACCCGGCTTACTACCACCGGCGACTTTGAAATCGTTACGACCGCAGCATCATCGACAGTCATTTCGCTATCCACCTCAATCGGAGCCGGTTTTATAGCGGGATTAATAATTTCCAGGCCGGCAGCGGGTTTTGTCGAGGGCCTGGTAAATTCCAGACTCGCAGCGGGTTCGACCACCCCGGCATTCTCGACTTCGCCAGCCTCCCGGCCGGGCATATGTCGCAAGATCAGCCGGGAGAAACCGAGACGTTCCTGCCCGGCAACGGTTTGCGCCAGTTGCTTGTCGTACATGTCCTGGTAAAAGTCCATGTAAGAGCTGTCCTGTCCGTTATCGATTTTCGCTGCAGAGCGCATCGCCGCCAGCATCTGCTGCACAAACAAACCTTCAAACTGCTGCGCAACCGCGCTCGCAGCGTCATCAGAGTGGTCGCGCGCCTGCACTTTCAGATCTTTAAATTGCTGAAAGTTAAGGAAAAAGTCCGTTTTACTGGATATCGACATGGTCGCGTCCCGATTAAATCACGATCAAATCGGCGCTAAGTGCCCCGACCTGCTTGAGCGATTCCAGGATAGCAACCAGATCGCCGGGCGACGCACCCACCTGGTTAACCGCGCGTACGATTTCACTCAGGGTCACGCCCGTGGGAAAGCGGAACATGCGGTTGTTTTCTTCCGTGACCGCGATATCCGACTGCACGTTTTCAGCCGTTCTGCCTCGGCTGAACGGACCCGGTTGGTCAACATCCGTGGTGTTGGTAATCGTCACGATCAAGTTGCCATGCGATACCGCGGCGGCGTAAACCTTGACATGATTGCCAATAACAACCGTACCGGAGCGTGAATTGACGATTACTCTCGCCGGCGCTTCACCAGGCTGGAATTCGAGGTTTTCAATAAAGGACATGAATCCGACCCGTTGCGAAATATCTTTTGGCGCATTAATCGCGACCGTTACGCTATCCTTGGCGTGCGCATTGTTGGGCCCGAGAATCTGATTGATGGTATCCGCGAGACGTTTGGCGGTAGTAAAATCGGCACGCTTCAAATTCAGCGTTATCTTGTCGCCCTTAGCAAAGGGATTCTCGATTTCACGTTCGATACTGCCACCGCCGGGTATCCGTCCAACGCTCGGCACGTTGACCGTGACCGACGAACCATCGGCGCCTTCTACACCAAGACCTCCGACGACGAGATTACCCTGGGCCATTACATATATATTGCCATCGACACCTTTCAGGGGTGTCATCAGCAGACTGCCGCCCCGCAGGCTTTTGGAATTACCCAGTGATGACACCGTGACATCGATGGTTTGACCAATTTTTCCAAACGGTGGCAAATCTGCATGCACCGACACCGCGGCGATGTTCTTCACCTTCGGATTGACATCCGGTGGCAAGGCAATGCCGTACTGGGAGAGAAAGTTTTTCAGGCTTTGTACCGTGAACGGAGTTTGCGAAGTCTGGTCACCCGAGCCATCAAGTCCCACGACCAGGCCATAGCCAACCAGCTGGTTTGATCGAACGCCCTCGATCGAGGTGATATCCTTGATGCGTTCTGCCCAGGCATTTTCCAGAAAACCGATTGATATCAATAAGATAAATAGTTTTAAAAATTTCATGTCAAACTCCTAAAGCGGAAATACCGGGCTATCGAAAAAGCGCGACAACCAGCCTTTGGTATTGGATTCGGCTATGGTGCCCCCGCCGCCGTAAAAGATCCTCGAGTTCGCCAGTTTGGTCGACACCACGGTATTGTTAGTACTGACATCCTGTGGACGTACCAGGCCCGAGATGCGGATAAATTCCGAACCCTGGTTGAGACCTATTATTTTTTCGCCGCGCACCACCAGGTTGCCACTCGGCAGGACATCGACCACGGTGACCGCAATCTCACCCTCCAGGCTGTTACTCTGGGCACTATCGCCTTTGCCGCTAAAGTCTCGTTCGGCATCGAATTCACTGTTTAGCACCAGGTTGCCATTAACTGTCGGCCCGGCGCTACCAAAGATGGCGGAGACGCCGATATCGGCTTCATCATCCTTTTCGGTACTGGTCTCCGCCGACTTGGAGGCATTGGTGGCTTCCATCAGGGTCACGCTGAGCACATCACCGATGCGATAAGCCTTGTTATCTTCGAACAGGCGAACCGAACGTCCGGCCTGGAAAATAGATCCATTCGGTTCGGGTTTGAATTCCATCGCATTCAGGTCGACCGGTGCATACTGCGGATCGGGCTGCACGATGATACGCGTCTGTGCACAACCAACCGTCAGGCTGAGCAGCACCAACAGCTGAATTAATCTGCATACAGGCTTCATCGGATCACCTAGACGTTATTGTTGAGGTATTGCAACATACCGTCAGCGGTTGCAATCACTTTTGAGTTCATTTCGTAGGCGCGCTGGGTTTCGATCATGCTTACCATTTCCTCGACGATATTCACGTTCGAGGATTCAAGCGAACCCTGGCGCAGGCGACCGAGCCCGGAATCTCCGGGGGTGCCCTCTTGCGGGGATCCACTCGAGGCCGATTCGATATAGAGATTCTCCCCGATTGCCTGCAGGCCAGTGGGGTTGATGAAATTGGTCAGATCGAGATTACCTATCGTTGTCGGCGCCGACTGGCTGGGCAACTGCACGCTGACGATGCCGTCCGTGGATATCGAAATTGATTGAGTATCATCGGGGAACGTGATCCCGGCCTGCAATTCATAGCCGCTGGCGGTAACCAATTGCCCCTGGTCGGAGATCATGAAGGTACCATCGCGGGTGTAGGCTTCGGTACCATCTGGCAATAGCACCGGGAAAAAACCCTTGCCGTCGATCGCTACATCCAGCGATTTACCGGTATTTTCGATATTGCCCTGGGTATGAATCTTTTCGGTTGCCACGACGCGGGTACCGGTTCCCAGCAACAGGCCTGAGGGTAAACGGGTATCTTCCGAGGATTGCGAGCCGACCTGGCGTACATTTTGATACAAAAGGTCTTCAAACACCGCGCGTGACTGCTTGAAACCGGTGGTACTGACGTTGGCAAGATTATTGGAAATCACCGAAAGACGCGTTTGCTGCGCGTCGAGTCCGGTTTTGGCGATCCATAAGGCGTTACTCATGATACTTCTCCATCGATTGGTTCTGATGAAGAACTATGCAGTTACCATGCCAATCACGCAGAATCATCTGCGCAAGCGCGGAAATCCTGAAATCGCAGCAGCCTTGTAATACGACGAGACGGCACGAGCACGAGCACGTTTTTTACGGAAACCGTGAGCCCGAGGCGGCGGACCGACCCGGTGAGCCACTAGAGGTGCTATTGCTTGTTGTTGGTATGTTTTGCAGCGGAGCGACGCTTTGGCCTGGAATCCGCAATAACGTGGGGATTAGATTGGTTCAAGCGGTGGATCGAGCAGGTTAAACAGGCGGTTCATGTGTTCTATCGCCTCATGCCCGCTCACAGTAAGCTCGCCACCATCGGCAGCGGTTATCAAACCCTTGCCAAACATCCGCTCTGCGGCGGCGATGACTGCCGGATCGGGATTGTCCTGCACATCCATCGCCACCGGGCCACCCATACTGAAACGTCTTAGCAGGTTTAATTCGTCGATGAGTTCAGGATCAATATGCATTACTAGCTTCTCCAGTTACGGCCTGGCCATTTCGTCGCCTTCCTTGTCCGGCAACAACAGATCGCTGCGGCTGATACCGAGCACCAATGCAGTGGTAGTGGCGACATAAATCGAGGAATAGGTTCCGACCAGTACCCCGATAATCAACGCCATAGCAAAAGCGTGGATCGCTTCGCCACCCAGGAAGAACAGCGACAACACCACCAGTAAGGTCGTAAATGACGTCATCAAGGTGCGCGAAATAGTCTGATTTATGGAAATGTTGACGACTTCCAGCGAAGTCTTTTTACGAATCTTGCGGAAATTCTCTCGCACCCGATCAAACACCACGATGGTGTCGTTCAGTGAATACCCGATAACCGCGAGAATCGCTGCCAGCACACTCAGATCGAAATCGAGTTGCAACACCGAGAAAATACCGAGAGTGATCACTACATCGTGCACCAGTGCCGCCACCGAGCCTAGTGAAAAACGGTACTCGAAACGAAACGCGACGTATATCAGGATCGCGATCAACGCATAAAGTACGGCAAGTCCGCCATCTTCGGTCAGTTCTTCACCCACCTGAGGTCCGACAAAATCCACCCGGCGCACATCGATTTCCGCATCGTTTGCCGCCTGCAGCAGACCGATTATCTCCGAGCTCAGCTCGGCTTTATCCTTGTCGGCATCAGGTACCAGGCGAATCAGGACTTCACTCGCACTGCCGAAATGCTGCACGATCGCGTCACCGAAACCCTGATTCTCCAGCGCATTCCTGATCGGCTCCAGCTCGACTGCCTGCTGATAACCCACCTCGATGATGCTGCCACCGGTAAAATCGATACCGACGTTCAACTTGAATGTAAACAGGCTGATAAGCGACATCAGCATCAGCACGCCCGAGAAAATCATTGCCGGTTTGCGCAGCCGCATGAAATCGATATTGTTTTTAGTCGACACCATGATTAAATCGCCAGTCGGGTTACCTGTTTACGGCCGTAAATCAGGTTGATAATCGCACGCGTACCAAAAATTGCGGTAAACATCGAAGATACGATACCGATCATCAGCGTAACCGCAAAGCCCTGGATCGGACCGGTACCAAAACCGAACAGCACGATAGCCGCAATGAAAGTTGTAATATTGGCATCGGCAATGGTGCCAAAGGCTTTCCCATAACCGGCGTAGATTGCCGCCTGGGGTGTGTTTCCAAGTCGAATTTCTTCTCGAATTCTTTCAAAAATCAATACGTTGGCATCTACCGCCATGCCGACGGTGAGCACGATTCCGGCGATGCCGGGCAACGTCAGAGTGGCCTGGAAGATTGACAATATCGCCACCATCAGCACCAGGTTCAAGGTCAGGGCGATGTTCGCTACCAGGCCGAATAACTTGTAATAGACAGCCATGAATAACAGTACCAGCACGAAGCCGACGACTACCGACAGAAATCCACGATCAATATTTTCCTGCCCCAGGCTTGGCCCTACCGTGCGCTCTTCGACGATAACCATCGGCGCGCGTAACGCACCGGCGCGTAACAATAATGCCAGGTCCCGTGCTTCACGGGTACTATCAAGGCCGGTGATATGAAATCGCTTGCTAAGCTGATCGCGAATCGTGGCAACATTTATAACCTCTGTTTCGGTTGTCCGGACGCGTTGCCTTTCCCCGTCTACCTCGACAAACTCGAATTTATCCTCGATGAAAACCACTGCCATCGGTTTGCCGATATTGTCGCGCGTAATCTTGGCCATACGATCCGCACCCTTGGCATTCATCGTAATGCTAACGTCCGGCGAACCGCTCTGTGTGTCAATACCAGAGGCCGCGCCGACAATCTGGTCGCCAGTGACAATGACACTGCGTTTTAACAGTACCGGGGAACCGTCGCTTTGCATGTAAAGTCGGCTTCCAATCGGCGCCTTGCCGCTTGCCTGTGCCGCACTCCATTCGGCAAAACTGCCATGTACCAGCCGAAATTCAAGGGTTGCGGTAGCGCCCAGGATTTCCTTGGCCCGCACCGTATCCTGCACCCCGGGTAACTGCACTACCACGCGCTCATCACCCTGCCGCTGTATGACCGGCTCGGCGACACCCAGTTCGTTGACCCGATTTTTCAGCGTGGAAATATTCTGCTCAATCGCGGAACGCCTCTCTTCCTCGAGCGCGGTGGCGTTATAACTGATATCGATGAACCAGCTGCGGTCATCGTTGCTCTCGACAAACTCATAGTCGCGGTACTCGTCTTCCAGTAACAGGCGGGCCGCGTCACGGGTTTCGGCGCTGGTAAAGCGGATACCTATTTTCTGCTTGCTGGACTGCACTGCCTTGTAACGTATTTTTTCTTCGCGCATGAAACTGCGCAGCTCGCCTGCGGCTCGATTGAGCGATTTTTCGATCGCCGACTCCATGTCGACTTCCATCAGGAAGTGCACGCCGCCACGCAAATCAAGGCCTAGATACATAGGTAATGCGTTTAGCGAGGTGAGCCATTCGGGGGTAGCCGGGGCAAGATTAAGTGCGACGACATAACGTCGATCACTGGAGTAAAGCGCCTCGCGCACCAGCGTGGCAGCCTTCAGTTGCGCGTCTTCCGAAGCGAAGCGAACCAGAACATTGTTACCCTCCAGTTCTATCGACTGGTAATCGATACCCTCGCTCTCGAGCATACTTTTAATATTGTTTAACTCGCCCTGATCGACAAGGTTTACACGATGCGTGATCTGCAGCGCCGGGTCTTCGCCGTAAAGATTGGGCGTCGCGTAAATAACGCCAATAGTAATAATCAGGATGAGGAGAATATATCTCCAGGGAGCATAGCGATTAACCATAGTGATTACAGGTTCTTGATCGTGCCCTTGGGCAGTACCGATGTAACCGCGTGGCGTTGAATTTTGACTTCAACCTTATCCGCAATCTGGCAGGTCAGAAAATTTTCGTCGACGTCGCTAATCTTGGCCAGCAATCCACCATTGGTAATAATTTCATCGCCCTTGCCCAGCGCTTCGACCATTTTTTTATGCTCCTTGGCTTTTTTCTGCTGCGGACGAATCAACAGGAAGTAAAAAATGCCGAACATCAACAACAACGGCAGGATCAACTCCAGGGTGCCGCCTTGAGCCGGCGCTCCCTGCGCCATCGCATCACTTATAAAGAAACTCATTTTAGATCAA
This sequence comes from uncultured Gammaproteobacteria bacterium, assembly GCA_963793595.1. Taxonomy (GTDB): domain Bacteria; phylum Pseudomonadota; class Gammaproteobacteria. Next base: position 9,125 of record CAWCBX010000214.1, read on the forward strand.
CCTTTGGTTTTCGATTTTTGACCCAGGGCCGGACCCTGAAACGGCGCGTATTATGTCACTCGGACGGGCATCCCACAAGATGGAAACAGCATATTCGGATTTAATTCTCTGACTGGTAGCGCTGATAAAAGTTCTCCCTGAACTGCGCGTAGCAATCATTTTCGATGGCTTCACGAATCCGGCGCATCAGTTCCTGGAAATAGTACAAATTGTGTATCGTGTTAAGCCGTGAACCGAGAATCTCTCCACATTTGTCGAGGTGGCGCAAATAGGCACGCGAGTAATACTGGCAGGTATAACAGCCGCAATCTTTGCCTACCGGTCGAATGTCGTCGGCATAGCGACTATTGCGTATACGAACAATGCCATCATGCGTATAAAGGTAACCGGTGCGCGCATTTCGCGTCGGGATGACACAATCGAACATATCGACTCCGCGACGCACTCCCTCGACCAGGTCCTCCGGCTTGCCCACGCCCATCAGGTAGCGTGGTTTATCCGCCGGGAGTACCGGCAGCACTGCATCGAGCGTGGCATTACGCTCATCGGCCGCTTCGCCAACCGACAAACCGCCGATCGCATAACCATCGAAGCCGATATCGATCAGCCCTTGCGCCGATGCGGTGCGTAACTCCGCATAGGTGCCACCCTGCACGATGCCGAACAGCGAATTGGGGTTGTCTGCGAAAGCCTGCTTGCTACGTAGCGCCCAGCGCAGCGACAATTCCATCGATTTCCTGACCACATCTTCGGGCGCGGGGTAAGGCGTGCACTCGTCGAAACACATGACGATATCGGATCCAAGATCTCGCTGCACCCGCATCGAAACCTCCGGACTCAGAAATACCTGCGCACCGTCGACCGGGGAGGCAAAGGTAACGCCCTCCTCGGTAATCTTGCGCATCTTGGCGAGACTAAATACCTGGAAGCCGCCGGAATCGGTCAGGATCGGTCCCTGCCAGTGCATCAGGTCATGCAGGTCGCCATGCTTTTTGATGATTTCGGTACCCGGGCGCAGCATTAAATGGAAGGTATTGCCGAGGATAATCTGCGCACCGAGCTGCTGCAGTTCCTCCGGGGTCATCGCCTTGACCGTGCCATAGGTACCCACCGGCATAAAGGCCGGCGTTTCGACAACACCCCGCACAAATGTCAGTCGTCCACGGCGCGCACGGCCATCGACCTTGTCAAGTTCGAATTCCATTATTGTTATCAGGTCCTGTGATTGGCGATAAACATCGCGTCGCCATAACTGAAGAAACGGTACTTTTGTGACACCGCGTGGGCGTAGGCCCGGCGGATCAATCCGGTACCGGCCAACGCGCTGACCATTAACAATAATGTCGATCGCGGCAAATGGAAATTGGTCAGCAGCGCATCGATTACTTTAAAAGCATATCCGGGCTTGATAAACAGGCTCGACTCCCCCTGCAATGGTCGCAGTCTGCCGCTGATGACAGCCGATTCGAGACTGCGCACCACGGTGGTGCCGATCGCAATCACGCGCTTGCCCTGGTCATGAGTCCGGTTAATGGCTGTACAGACCGATTCCGGAACATCGACAAGCTCGGTGTGCATTACATGACTGTCAATATTTTCACCACGTATCGGCTGAAAGGTACCGGCGCCTACATGCAAGGTGATATGGGCGATGTTGACACCCTTGGCGCGCAGCGACTCGATTTTAGCCGCGTCAAAATGCAGGCCTGCCGTAGGCGCCGCCACGGCACCTGGTTTACTCGCAAACACGGTCTGGTAACGGTCACGATCAGCGACTTCGGCGGCACGCTGTATATAAGGTGGCAGAGGTATGTGGCCAAATTGCTCCAGCAACTCCAGCCACGGCCCACTGCTTTGGTGCAACACGAACAGATCCTGCTGGCGCGCCAGCACGCTACACTCGATTTCATTTTCCAGGACCAGATTCGTACCCGGTCGTGGTGCCTTACTGGCTCGCACATGTGCCAGCAGGGTTGTATCGTCAAGTACGCGCTCGACCATGACTTCGACCTTGCCACCACTTTGTTTTTGCCCAAACAGGCGGGCAGGAATGACCTGGGTATCGTTGAACACTACCAGGTCACCGGCATCGATATAATCGATCAGATCGGTAAATCGCTGATCGAAGAAGTATGTCAGCAATAAC
>CAWCBX010000215.1:0-31320 GCA_963793595.1 uncultured Gammaproteobacteria bacterium
ACACCTGGTGCCCTATTCCGGGCAGATGTTGCCGCACGCCACCGCGGTCAGCCATGGGCCGGCGGATATGTACCTGGGCATGTTGTCGAGCTTGATGAATAATCTCGACGAGGCACAGGAATTGTTTGCCAGGGCGACCGCATTATGTGAGAAATCCGCGCCGAATATGTGGCAGGCCCACATCAAGTTTCGCCATGCGCAAGTCTTGAAACGACATAATTTCAGCGGTGGCCGGGCAAAATTCGACGAGTTAGTCGCTCAGGCTCGAGCAACCGCCCGGGACATGGGTATGGTCAACCTGCTGGCAAAACTGGAAAAGCTCGAAGCCGATAACGGACTGGAAAATGCTGACCTGGACGGCGGTCTTACGCGCCGGGAGCTGGAAGTATTGCAAATGATCGCACAGGGTAAGAGCAACAAGCTGATTGCCTCGGAGTTGAACCGCAGCCTCGCCACGGTAGCCACCCACGTGCGTGCCATCCTCAATAAAACCCATACCGCAAATCGTACCGAAGCGGCTGCATTCGCCGCCGAGCATAAGCTGTTCCAGGACAATTAATCAGGCGAGCGGGCCTCTATCTAAATTCGACGCCACAGATAGATTCACTGATTTTCGCATGCCGGCGTTGCTGATACCGTTTTGAAGCTGCTTTCGTCGGCTATAACCTACCGTTCACCCGCGCATCTGAGCGTTTCTTGACGCGGTTCACCGTTATTTTTGCCTCATCCGCCTATACAGTTGATTCGCCTGAGGATTCTACTGTAATGAATCTTCAGCCACGATTAACAAAACCCGCTGATTTCGGGTTTAACCGGGCAACATGGATGAATCGAGTTTTTCACCTTATAACCACACTTCTGCTCTGCGCTTACCTGGCGGCCTGCGGCACCGATACCGGTTCCAGCGGGAGCGGCAGTGGTAGCGGCACCAGCATCGGCGGTGGTAGTGGCGGCAGTTTGTCTGGCGATCGCCCGGGCCTGACCTTACGCCTGACCGATGCGCCGTTTGACGAAGCCGTGAGCGTGATGCTGACATTCGTCGAGGTGCGAATGCGGAAGAAAGGCGGTGGCGGCTGGGTTAGCATCGACCTTAGCGACAGTCCCCAGCAGATTGACCTGGCGGCGTTGCAGGGAATCAAATCCGCGCCCCTGTTGTTCGATAAGGACGTTCCTTACGATGACTACGACGAGTTGCGCCTGATCGTCGACACAACGACACCGATGGCCAACATGATCACGCTCAGCGGCGGCGGGACCCCCGAATTAAAAATACCGAGTGGCGGTTCGTCCGGGACTCAAGATCAAGGGTGACTTCACCGTCTCCAATACCCTGCCGACTTTGCTCGTGGTTGATGTCGACCTGCGTCAGTCGATCAAAAAGACCGGCCCCAACTACATCATGAATCCGGTAGTGCGCCTGGTGAAAGGCGACAATTTCGGCCATAAACGCGGTATCGTCGACCCGACATTGTTGACCGCGGCGAGCTGCTCTGACGCGTTGGTGGATACCTATAACTCGGTCTATGTCTACAGCGGGCACAATGTTACTCCGGACGATATCAACCAGAAATCGAAGAAGAATAATGACCCGTTGACTACTACCCGGATCGTTTACGATGGCGCCACTTCAAGTTACCTGTACGAGGCCGCATTCCTGCCGGCGGGCGACTACACCATCGCGTTTACCTGCAACGCCAACCGGGATGACCTCGACAAGAACGACAACCTGAAGTTCTTCAACATACAGAACGTCACCGTCAAGCTGAACAACACCACGTTTTTCTAACCCGGAACCATTTTTTCCGGCCTATACTCAGTAAAAAGCCGGTGGAGTAGGTACAGGACTGTATGAATCCGGGAACCGCAATAACCCATTTAATCACACTACTGGCACTGGTTGCCAGTAGTTGCGTTATGGCGCAGGATTCCTCCGCAGAGGATGAACTGAACCAGTTTCTCGATCTGCTCAATCAACAAACCTCGCTCGCCACCAACACCCGTCTGAACGCCGATTTCGTGCCCGGCATGCTCAGCGTGCTCGATGCCGAGCAAATGCAACGCCGCGGCTTCAGAACGGTGTGGGATGCACTCGAATCCCTGCCCGGAGTGCAGGCCAGCAGGGACACGACCGGTGAACGCAGCATCAGTGTGCGTGGCATTGGCCAATTGTTTGAGCCCAGCAAGGTCAAGCTGCTGCTCAACGGCGTCGCGGTGAACACCTCGGCGAGCGCCACCACCGGCACCATCTACGACACGCCGATAGAACAGATCGAACGGATCGAATTTATCCGCGGCCCCGGCTCGGCAACCCATGGCGAATTCGCCTATGCCGGCGTACTGAACGTCACCACCAAAAAACAGGGCGCCCAATATTCTGTCGGTATCGAGTCCTACGAGGGCGTTAACTTTGCCGCACTTTACAGTTACGCAAAGCCCGACAGCGACTTCAGGGCCAGTATCAACTTCGCCGCTAACCAGAGCGACGGTGACAGAACATAGATTCCGGTGACGACAGTTCGGCCGCCGGAATCCCGACTTACGCTCCCGGGCCGATCAACAACAAGCGTGATTTCGTTTCGGCGATTGCCAGCTTCGACTTCGGCGAGCTGAACGCGCTCATCCAGTTCCAGGAGGCGAACCGCGGCGATCACTTCGGCGCCAACGACCTGTTGCCACCCGATGACAGGCAAACCGTGATATCCGATCGATTGATAACGGCCTCACTGAGTCAGGCGTTCACGCTTGCCGAAAAACTGAGCGGCAAATGGTTTTTGAGTGCGGTCGAAAACAAGACCGAGAAAAACCAGCTATTTCTCGGTACTGCCGAGAATTTCGGTGGCCTCGGCAACGAGGACGATATCACCGCCGATTCCAACCTCGAGGAACAGCGCTTCGAGGGGAAGGTTAACCTGCAATACGCTGGCGATACGCACACATTGTTCGCCGAAGTGTCGGCCGTCGATATCGAAATCACGGAATCCGATCGATCTATCAATCTCGACCCGGTTACCGGAACACCCACGACAAACATGAACGATTTTCCGGGCCCGGTCGATGACTCGCAGGATCGCAGTTCGATCAGCCTGGTGCTGCAGGACGAGTTCCGGATCGACCCGAGCCTGACCCTGACCACGGGACTGCGCTACGATGACTACGAAGACATCGGTTCGAATCTTTCACCGCGCATCGCGCTGGTGTGGCGTAAATCGAATCAGCACATATTTAAAGCCCAGCTGGCGCGCGCTTTCACACCGCCAACACTGCTGGAGACCGGCGGTTCGATCGAATCGTCGATCGATCCCGAAACCAATGACACCCTCGAGTTCGGTCACATCTTTCATGGCAGTGACCTCATCGTACGCAACACGGTTTACTTCTCCAGGCTCGATGATTTGATCGTGTTCCAGGACTCCGCCCCGACTGGCTACAAAAACATCGGCTCGACCGATTTGCGCGGTTACGAACTCGAAGCGGAAAAGTCGATCGGTAACGAGTGGAAATTCATCGGTAGTCTTTCGTTACAGGATTCTGTCGATGACGAGTTACCCGCCACGGTACCGTGGATGTTCAAGCTCGGCACCGAGTACAGGATTATGCCGTTGACCCTGGTGCATCTGCAGATCAACAGTTTCGGTGAACGCGACCGCCAGGAAGTCGATTCGCGCAGCGACTTCGAACAGACCACCCAGCTTGATGTCAGCCTGCGTAGCAGGAATATCCTCGATGTCACAGGTCTCGATTTCCGCTGTGGTATCCGCAACCTGCTCGACGAAACCCTCAAGTATCCCGCGCCCGTCGATACTTATGCCGACGACTACCCCTACAGCGACGGCGCGATGCTGTGGGCACAGCTCAGTTACCGGCCATGAACACCGTTAGCGGCATAATTTCGTGTTGAGATTTTCCGCCAGAATCGGGCTCATCATCCTCTGCGGCCTGGCCTCACTAATGGGGAGCACCTCGCTGGCGCAGGACGGGTTATCGCCAAGACTGCAAATCGGCATCAACCTGCTACCCGCAATCGTCGCCGCCAACCAGAGCCTGGCGGCGACTGACAATAGCCTGAGCCTGCCCATTTACCTGGTGTTCCGGGAAGATCGTTACCAGGCGGAGCAGCTCAAACAGCGCATCAGCCAGGTTGGGAAAATTCGCGGGCGCGCGCTCGATGTGATGTCGATTTCACTCGATGAATTGCTCGCCAGTGCGCCGCAGCCGTTGGGCGTGGTTTTCATTGCCGAACCGCTCGATCGGCAACTGCCGGACCTGGTACGGTTCGCGCAGCAACAACGGCTACTATTATTTTCTCCTTTTGCGGGTGACGTCGAGCGTGGCGTTACCGCCGGCTTTCAGGTCACCGACAAGGTGCTGCCCCTGGTCAACATGGCCTCCCTGAAACAATCAAAAATTCAATTAAAAGCGTTTTTTCTACGCATTGCGGTGAAACATGAGTAAACCAGCACTTCTGAAGAACTTCTCTTCGACGGTGGATCTTAAGTCCTCGTTACTTTTTCTCGGCATCGGTTTGGTGATTATCGTGCTGACCCTGTGGAACTGGCACTACGATGTCAAACCGCGGCTGGTCAACGAGGCACAGTCAAACACCCGCGTGCTGGCGGCGTCTTATGCGCGCGCAATCGAATCGCAATTTCACAACATCCAGGGCCAGACCGATGTTTCGGTGATCCACAATTCGATCAACGAAATGCTATTGATCAACGACCCCAGCACCGGTGAAAAACTCTATTATGGCGTCAGCCTGGAAGTCGACTACGATGCTTTTCCGGCCGACTACGACGTGGTTAATGTCAGCGTGGGTACGACTAATTGCGGTGATTGTATCGTTACCGAAAATCCGATTTATAGCCGTGCCAGCGGCGAACTGATCGCCATCCTCAAGATTTACGCAAACCCGGTTTTTTACCAACGCCTGATCAATGACATCGTCGACGGTCTCGCGATCATGCTGCTCGGCATCATCATCGTGCTGGTGGTCGCCTGGATAACTTCGAACCGTTTGCTGATCCGTATCCGCGAACGCGAGCGCAGCCTGGTTCACGAAGTGGGCGAGCGCAAGTCCGCAGAGGAACGCCTGGAACAAATCGCGGCTTACGACCAGCTAACCAACCTGCCCAATCGTTACCTGCTGCAGGCAGATTTCACGCGCAAGCTCGAGGAATCCTCACGCAATGACAAAATGCTGGCGACGCTGTTTTTCGATCTCGATAATTTTAAGGGCATCAACGATGTTCACGGGCACGAAATCGGTGATTTATTGCTCAAGCAGGTTGCCACTGCGCATGTCGGAGGTGACCCGTAACTATGACCTGCTGGCGCGCTTTGGCGGTGATGAGTTCGTCATGATCATGTCCAACCTGAGCGAACGCTCGGATGTAATCCAGGTAGTCGAAAAAATCATTGCCGGCTTCATTCCGGCATTCGATCTACCCGGTGCCTCGGTGCAAATCACCACCAGCGTCGGTATCAGCATTTTCCCCGAAGATGGAAATAACCCTTCGGAGTTGCTGAAGAATGCGGACCTGGCGATGTACCGCGCCAAGGCGGAAGGGCGCAATTGTTACCAGTTCTTCAATTCTGAAATGAACCTTGAGTTACAGTATTCGCAATGGGTCGAGACCAACCTGCGCGAAGCGCTCGAGCAGAATCGTCTGCAGCTTCACTTTCAACCCCAGGTTAATCTTGAAACCGGCGCGGTCGATTCCTGCGAGGCCTTGATTCGCTGGCCGCAGGAGGACGGCGAACATATCAATCCGGCCGACTTCATCAGGATTGCCGAGAGAACCGGGCAGATCACCGAAATCAGCAACTGGGTGCTTAACCAAACCTGCCGTTTTCTTTGTGACTGGCAAAACCAGGGATATCAGACCATTCGCGTCGATATCAATCTTTCGGGTAAAGATTTTGCCGACGGCGGCATACTGTATAAATATCTACCCATCCTGCAACGCTACAACCTGAAACCGAGCCAGATCGGCATCGAAATCACCGAGAACATACTACTCGAGTCGACCGAGCAGGTGATCAAGGCATTGACGGTTTTACATAACGCTGGCGTGCATATTTCCATCGACGATTTCGGCACCGGGTTTTCGTCGCTGAATTATCTCAAGCAACTGCCTTTGTCCGGTATCAAGATCGACCATAGCTTCGTGCACGCGGCACCGAGTAACAAGAATGACCTGGTTATCATGCAGGCAATTACCCTGGTCGGCCAGGGCTTCGGGCTCGATGTCGTCGCCGAAGGCGTCGAAACCGAGTGGCACGAATCGCTGTGCCGCGAGGTAGGCTGTAACACGATGCAGGGCATGTACGTGTCCGATCCGCTACCCGCGGAGCAGTTCGCCGAGGGCTACCTGCGCAAAAAATAACCCTTGTTATCGCACGTTTGAATTGTCGTCCCTAGCGACTACACTGGGCCTCCACAAAGCTTCGAGTCAAAGCACCGATGCGCGAAAATTACCAGCTGGTAGAAACCCTGTTACAGCAGCCGCTCGAAAATGGAGACGTGGTCTGTAACCTGTGCCTGTGGCGCTGTCGCCTGCGCCATGGCCAACGCGGCTTCTGCCAGGCGCATGTCAATCGCAACGGCAAACTGTACAACCTGTCCTACGGCATAATTTCGGCGATCGAGGTCGAGTCGATTCGCAACAAGCCGGTATATCACTATCGTCCCGACAGCCGCGTCATGTCGATCGGCAGCTATGGCTGCAACTTTCGCTGCAAGGGTTGCCACAACCTGGAAATCTCCTGGGGCGTCGAGGCACTCGACAAGCTCGCCCGCGGGCAGTCCAGCGACGCTTTTGCCACGCCCGCACAAATGGTCGAGACCGCGTTGAAACACGAGGTTGACGGTATTGCCTTCACCTATTCCGAGCCCGCGGTATGGCTTGAGTATGTGCTCGACGTGTCGCGGCTCGCGCACGAGGCCGGGCTGTTCACGGTTTATGTATCCAACAGTTTTGTCACCGATGATGCGCTCGAGGTTATGGCGCCGCATATCGACGTGCTGTGTTCGGACATCAAGAGCCTGTCGGCCGAGTTTTACAAGGATATCTGTCCGGTGGGCACAGTAGAGCAGGTTTTGGCATCGATCAAAAAAGCCGCCGAACTTGGCATTCACGTCGAGACTCGCACCAACGTGATTCCGACCAAAAACGATAACCTCGATGAACTCAAAGGTATTGCGCAGTGGATTCGCGATAACCTGGGCGCGGATAGCCCCTGGCACGTAACCAAATTTTTCCCGGCCTACAAGCTTTCACATTTACCGGCAACCGATAATGCGATCATTGACGCGGCGGCAGCGGCCGGACGCGAAGTGGGGCTGCAAAACGTCTACGGGCATACCGATATTTCCTGCGACTGTGCGACCGAAAACACGCCGGTGTCGGCGTGGCTGCAGCTCGATCCCGACGCGCTCGACGAGGTCAACAAGTGTGCCGCCAGCTGTTGCGGGGACGAAGGCATCCTGGTCAAAAAATTCGAACGCGAAGCCGGCCTCCTCGCCAAAACCGAGTAAGCACTACCCGCCTGGCGGCATCATCCCACGGCATCATTCCGCATCATTGCCTATCATCCCGCCTTCTCGTACGCCATCCCGCTTTTCTCTATGTCATCCCCGCGAAAGCGGGGATCTTGTTGGGTTAGTGCGGTTATGGGATCCCCGCTTTCGCGGGGGATGACATAAAAGGGAGGAGGATGACGTGCAAGAGGATCGGATGACATTCGAGATGGCCGGGTAATGGTTAGTAGAGCGGGAATAACCCAGGTGACACGGGAAAAGCGGGGACCAGCTATGCCACTTAATCAAGCGACGATAACAGTTTACGCACCGGGGTTGGCAGACCATGATTGGCGAGCGCGTCAATATCGACCCAGACATAGTTGTCGCTATCGGAAATTCTTTCCGGTAGCTGCTCCATCTCGATAATCGCCAGCGAAATATCGAGGCTGTAATGGGTGAACTGATGGCGGATGACCTCCTCCTGTACCAGTTTCGGCACCTGTGTCATCGACAGGAAGCTTTCCTGCCAGAGCTCGACCGCCGCTGCCCCGTCCACTTCAGGCAACGACCACAGCCCACCCCAGATTCCGCTTGGCGGGCGTCGCCAGAGTAATACCTGCTCCGCGTGCCGGTGCAATAGCATCAACGTACTTTTGTGCGGCTTTGCCCTGGACGGCTTCTTCTGCGGATACTCGGCCTGGCTGTGATGCAGATAACTCGCACATAATTTTTTCAGCGGGCAGGCCTCGCACTTCGGCTTCGATTTCAGGCATACCATCGCGCCGATGTCCATCATCGCCTGGTTGAATTCGGCTGTATTCTCGGCCGGGGTCACCGACTCGGCCAGGTACCAGAGTTGTTTCATGGTATCGCTTTGTGCATACCAGCCCGGTACGCGGAAACAGCGGGCGAGTACCCGCTTGACGTTGCCATCGAGAATCGGCCAATGCTGGCCAAACGCAAAACTCAAGATAGCGCCTGCCGTCGAGCGCCCTATTCCCGGCAACGCTTCAACCTCGGCGAAAGTCTGCGGGAACCGGCCCCGGTGTTGATCACGGATAACACCTGCCGCCTTGTGCAAGTTACGCGCGCGGGCGTAATAACCCAGCCCCTGCCAGTGTTGCAGCACGTCATCGATGCTCGCAGCGGCGAGTTGCTCGAGGTCTGGAAATCGCTCGAGAAAGTTCTGGTAGTAGGGAATGACCGTGCTGACCTGGGTTTGCTGCAACATGATTTCAGAGAGCCAGACCCGATAGGCATCTTCACGTTGCCAGGGCAGGTCACGCCGTCCGTAGCGCCGATACCAGGCCAGCACCCGGTTGGCGAAACCGGCCGCATCGGCATCCATTCAGTCGAACAGGTTTTTCAGCTTGTCCTTCGCTTTTGCTTTTTCGACTTCCATTTTCTTTTCCAGCTCGCGTTTCCTGGCTTCGGTCAGCGCTTTCTTTTCCGCTTCCAGCTGCGCCTTGAGCTCGGCTTTTTGTTTCTCGATTTCAGCCTTGATTTTTTCCTTTTCCGCGTCCACTTTCGCCTTTAGCATTGCATCGAGCTCTACATTGATTCCAGGATCGCTAAACGGACCCTTGATGCGTACCGGGATTTCGAGCCCGGCAAGCTGATCTGCGCTTCCGCCCTGCTGGCCTTCGATGCTACCGACCAGCTTGGCGTTGACCAGGTAATCGACCATTTCATTGTTCAGATTCGCGCTGCCTTTACCACCAACCCGCAACAGCGGCGCCTGCAGGTCGAGGTCGTCACTCGAGAACACGCCATTGCGGATAACGCCACTGATGGTCAGCGACGAGAAATCGGTCTGCAGCGTTTCCTTCGGTGGTGCGTCCTTGCCGCTGAATTTGGCCTTGGCGGCGTCGATCGACTGGCGCAGGTTAAAACCGTTCAGCGCACCATCGAGAAATTCGAGTTGCATCGTGCCGTTGCTGTTCAGTTTCAGCTTGCTCAGCCATTCACCGTTAGTGGTCAGATCGACTTTCGCATTGAGCAGTCCGGATATCGCAGCCTTGCCGGAATAATCCTTGAGCAGGTCGCCGACCTGGACTCCCTGGATCGTTTTGCTGACATCGTACTTCGGCTTGTCCGATTTGACATCGATCGCGACCGCGGCTTCGACCGTGCCGCCATAGGTGTTCAACGTGACCGGCTTCAGTGCCACCAGGCCATTTTTCGCTGTCATCTTGATATCGACATCGTTCATAAGCAGATTCTGTATTTTCATCTGCCCAATCTTGAAGTTACCGTCGATATCGAGGTCACGCAGGACCTCCATGGGTAACTCGATTTGCACATCTTCGCTGGCGGCGCCAGCTGCAGTAGACGTGGATGATGCCGCGGCAGGTGCTGCCGCAGCGTCGGTTGCCGGTGGTGTACCGAGCAGGGCATCGACGTCGATATTCTCCGTAGCGAGATCAAACCGCAGCGCGGGTTTGGCAAAATTGCTGACCTTTACCCGGCCACCGACCTGAAACTCGTTGAGTGCCAGCTTCATGCTGTCGAGGGTCAACTGTTGCTGTTCGATCAGGTACTCGACATTTGCCTCGAGATCGAAAATGATATCAAGCTCGCCGCTGGCGCTGGCATCGAGATGCAGCGTCATCGGGAAGGCTTCATTCGGCACGATACGTCCGGTGCTGACATCGAGATCGATGACGCGGAACTCGGTGCCCGCCTGTTCGTCGAGCCAGAGCAACTTAATATTCTGCAAATCGAGCCCGCCAAACGCACCCTTGATCTCGAAACCGGATTCCGTCGGCGCCGTGGAAGTCGATTCTGTTGCTGCCCCGGCAACCGTTCCCGGCGCGGGTTTACTGACCAGGTCGTCCCAGTTATTAACCCCGGCCTTGTTCTTCATCAAGTTGACTTCGAGATCACGCAACACCAGCTTATCGATCTCGGGGGCAAAACTTAACAGTGACGCAACATCGACGCTGATGCTCGCCTCCTTGACCTTGATCATCGGCAACGCGCCGAAGCCCGCGGCGTTGGAAAAACTCATCGCACCGAGTTTCATGCCGAGCGCGGGGAAAATGGTCAGGTCGACATCACCGTGAAACTGCAATTCGCGACCGGTGGCTTCACGCACCAGTTCGGTCAGGTCCTGTTTGTAGGCGTTGGCGTCGAACACCGCGACAAATATGGCTACGACGGCAATCAGGAAGGCAATCGCAGCGCCCAGACCGATAATAAAATAGCGAATGATTTTGTTCATAGTGACGGAGTAGCTTTATACCTTAGCTTTGATCTGAAATAATGACCGCAATGTGGCATGAAACGGACCTTGATACAAGATCATGAGAGATAAACTGGGTGACTGGGCTGACCGCGCCAGGGGATTTCACCATCAGCGTTCCGCCGATACGGGCAAACTGGGGTGGTTAGCGGTGCCGATTGTGCTGCTTATGCTGCTATTAATTGTAGTTGGCTGGTACTGGAGCGCTGAACCCGATCCCTTTGACGTCGTAGCGGCGGCGGTCGAGCACGCGCCGGCTACCGAGTCACGACTGACCACCGGCAGTTATACCACCAGTGTGACGATTACCGCGATGGAGACGTTACTCAACAAACGCGGCGGCTATCTCAGCAACGACATCATGCCACCGTCGATCTGGCTGGATAACATCCCCAACTGGGAGTTTGGTGTGCTGGTGCAGGTACGCGACATGACGCGCTCGCTGCGCAGCGATTTCAGTCGTTCGCAGTCACAGTCGACCGAAGACGAGGACTTGATCATCGCCGAGCCCAAGTTTCATTTCGACAATAAATCCTGGTTTTTACCCGCGACGGAAAACGTTTACCAGGAAGGCATCGATGCGCTTTATCGTTATCTCGAACGTCTGCAGAACCCGGGCAATCCCGATGCGCAGTTTTACGCCCGCGCGGATAACCTGCAGGAATGGCTCGGGCAGGTCGAAAAACGACTGGGTAGCCTGTCACAACGCCTGAGCGCGAGCGTCGGACAGGTGCGGCTCAACACCGATCTCGCCGGTGATGCCGACGCGGTGCAATCGACCAAGATCAGCAGCCAGGTGGAGGTCAAGACAGCGTGGACTGAAATCGACGATGTGTTCTATGAAGCCCGTGGCGCCGCCTGGGCGCTGGTACATTTGCTCAAAGCGGTGGAGGTCGATTTCGAATCGGTGCTGCAAAAGAAGAATGCATTGATCAGCCTGCGCCAGATCATCCGGGAACTCGAGGCGACCCAGGATTCGGTGTGGAGTCCGATCATTTTAAACGGCAGTGGTTTCGGCCTGTTTGCCAACCATTCGCTGGTGATGGCTTCCTATATATCGCGCGCCAATGCCGCGGTAATCGACCTGCGCAGCCTGTTGTCGCAGGGTTAGCCTGTTAATTTGCCATTCCCCATTAACTAATCATCTCCTTTTACCAGTCATCCCTTTTTTAGCAGTCATCGCTCTTTTATCTGTCATTCCCTTTTTTACCTGTCATTCCCGCGCAAGCGGGAATCCCGGGATCATGGCACCATTGTGAGATCCCCGCTTTCGCGGGGATGACCGAGAGAGTCGGGGATGACCGAGAGAGTCGGGGATGACCGAGAGAGTCGGGGATGACCGAGAGAAGAGTCGGAGATGCCCTAAAGTTACGTCATTCCCGCGCAAGCGGGAATCTCGGGATCATGGCACCATTGTGAGATCCCCGCTTTCGCGGGGATGACCGAGAGAGTCGGGGATGACCGAGAGAGTCGGGGATGACCGAGAGAGTCGGGGATGACCGAGAGAATCGGGGATGAACCGAGAGCAGTGGGGGAAGGCGGTGTGACTTGTCGGGTTAGCTGCGTTTCCAGTGGCCGGATTTACCGCCGGACTTTTCGAGCAGGCGTACATCACCGATCACCATGCCGCGATCGACCGCCTTGCACATGTCGTAAATCGTCAACAAGCTTACCTGCACCCCGGTGAGCGCTTCCATTTCAACCCCGGTCTGACCCGTGGTTTCAGCGGTAACGGTACAGTCGATGGCGTTAGCCTCGGCATCCACGTCGAATTCGACCGCCACATGGGTCAGGGCCAGTGGATGACACATCGGCACCAGGTCGGCAGTACGCTTGGTCGCCATAATGCCGGCGATGCGCGCCACACCGAGCACATCGCCTTTCTTGTGCTTGCCCTGCTGGATCAGGTCCAGGGTTTCGGCCTGCATCACGATGCGGCCGGCAGCAACCGCCCGGCGCGCGGTCGAAGCCTTGTCGGAGATATCGACCATATGGGCTTCACCGGCCTGGTTGAAATGGGTTAATTTACTCATGCCGGAAATTCTATCACTTTAACAGGATATATAGTTCGCGATTACCACGCTGAATACTCATGATCATGCCCTTGCCGTTAGCTTCGACCAGGGCGAAAACTTCATCGAAAGTACGGGTTAACTGCTTGTTGATAGAGTAAATAATATCGCCCACCTTAAACCCGACCTCCTGCGCGCTGGAACCCGGCTCAACCTTCATCACTTCGAGGTAATCGACGCGCCCGCGTTGCAGGTGTTGCTCGCGCATTTCGCCGATGGTGGCACCGGCCAGCTTTGGATGAATCAAAGCGCCGCTGAGTTTATTGATTTCGATCGGTTGTATTTTTACCGGCAAAGTCACCTCGGCACCTTTGCGAAACAGCACCAGCTCGATGGTTTGCCCCAGGCGCTGCAAGCCGACCAGGTTATGCATGTCGCGCGATGAGCGAATCGGCTTGTCATTCGCCGCGACTATCACATCGCCAACCCTGATTCCTGCCTTGTCTGCCGGCGAGCCGGTTTCAATCTGGGTTACGATAAAGCCGTTACTGCGTTCGATACCAAAGGCTTGCGCGAGCGGCGCCGTCAGGTCCTGGCCCTGGGCACCAAGCCGGCCGCGTTTGACTTCGCCATGATCGATCAACTGGCGCATGATATCGTTCGCCATGTTTATCGGGATCGCAAAACCGATACCGATACTACCCTGGTTACCGGCACCAAAAATCGCGGTGTTGATACCAACCAGTTCACCGCGCAAATTCACCAGTGCGCCGCCCGAGTTACCCAGGTTGATCGACGCATCGGTCTGGATAAAATCCTCGATCGATTCAATGCCGAGACCGGAGCGTCCCAGCGCGGAGACGATACCCGAAGTTACGGTTTGCCCAAGCCCGAACGGATTGCCGATCGCGACCACGAAATCACCGACGCGCAGCGCGCTCGAATCGGCCATCGGGATCTGGGTAAGGTTTTCTTCTGCAACCTGGATCACCGCGATATCCGTGTCCTCGTCACGACCGATGATTTCGGCGCTTAGTTCGCGCCCGTCGGTCAGCGTTACGTTAATTTGATAGGCATCCTTGATCACATGAAAATTGGTCAGGATAAGACCGTTTTCGGCATCGACGATTACACCCGAGCCCAGGCTTGTCGTTTCCAGCACACGCTCGACGCTGGGTACGTCGAAAAAACGTCTGAACAGGGGGTCACGCGGCAGGGGTGACTCGACACGCCGACGGGATTTGCCGCGCGTCGCAATATTAACCACCGCCGGCGTGGCACGTTCCAGCATCGGCGCCAGGCTCGGCAGTTGCTGTCCGTCCACCGCGACCGGCAAGGCGGCCTGCAGCGGTGCGGACAGCACCATTAGCAGCAGGCTCGGTAGCAGGATTTTCATTTTGCCGGGGTTAAAACGGACGCGGATTGAAGTCGAACTGGGCTTTCATGTCCTGGTAAAACTTCTTCGCCGCCTTGTTATCTGCGGGTGGGGTCTGAATCATGATCTCGACGAACTGATCGCCAGCCGTCGGCCCGGGCATACCCTTGCCTTTGAGTCGCATTTTCTGACCGGATTGCATTCCCGGCTTGATCTTTAGCTCCACCGATCCGGACAGGGTAGGTACTTTGAGACTGGCACCCTCGGCGGCTTCCCAGGGTGTCAACGGTAAGCGCAGGATCACATCACGCTCCTCGAGTCGAAACAATCGATGTGGCAGGACATTCATCTCGAGATACAAATCGCCGGCTTCACCACCATAGGGTGACGCCTGTCCCTGTTTGGCGAGACGAATTTTCTGCCCGCTGCTGACCCCCTTAGGGATACTGATCTTGAGTTTTTTCATTTCGCTCGAATCAGCAGATTTGGCAAACTGGATCGTTTTACTACCCCCATTGAAAGCTTCCTCGAGACTGATATCGAGCTTCAGCTGCAGATCGGCCCCGCGCCCTGGTTGCTGACGACCCTGTTGAAACGGCGAGCCACCGGCGCGCTGCTGTTGCTGTGCACCGCCAAAAATAGATTCGAAGAAATCACTGAAGTCGCCGCCACTAAAACCGCCACCGCTGTAGCTGCCGCCCTGGAAACCACCGCTGAAACCGCCATCATCGAATTGTTGCCCATGCTTCCAGTCAGCACCAAAGCGGTCATAAGCCTGGCGCTTGTCCGCATCCTTAAGCACTTCGTAGGCTTCGTTGACCTCTTTGAACTTTTCTTCCGCGTCCGCTGCCTGGTTGACATCAGGATGATACTTGCGCGCAAGCTTGCGATACGCCTTCTTGATGTCACTTTTATCGGCGTCGCGGGAGACGCCCAGAATCTGATAGTAATCGAGGTACTTCACATGAATAGGAATTCGTTTAAGTGGCTAGTAAATAGTGGTTTTGCGGTGCTTTTTCAAGTTGCGCGGGGCTCGTTCTCGGCCTCGACAGGCTCGTTTTCGGACTCGATGGGTTCAGCCAGAAGCTCGAGGCTTTCGCTTTGGAAATCATTGTGTATAGGTTCGATTTCAGGGATCGCTTTGGTCACTTTACTCGACATTTCGGCGAAACGCTCGACCTTGCCACGCAAGCCCTGCCGACCGCTCAGCGCCCTGACGGTATCGTTGTAGTGATTGGTCGCGGCACTCAGGCTGCCGCCAATTTTAGCCAGGCGCTCGGCAACCTTGCGCACCTGGTTGTAAATATCGCCCGCCTTGTCGCCGAGCTCGCGTGCTTCACTCGTGCTGCGCTCCATCGACCAGAGATTGGCGACGGTGGTCAGGATCGGGATCAGCGTGGTATGCGACACCAGCACGATGCCGCGCTCGTAGCCATAGGCGAAGAGGTCCTTTTCGTACTTGAGCGCCTCGATAAAGGCCGGTTCGATGGGCATAAACATCAATACGAAGCTCGGGCTGCGGATACCGGCGAGATTGGTGTAATCCTTGCTCGCAAGATCTTCAATATGGCGCTTTACCGCTTTCACGTGCTCGCCTAACGCGAGTTCAAGCTGCTCGTCGCTGTCTGCCGCGACTAAACGCTCATAAGCCGCCAGCGAGACCTTGCTGTCGATAACGATGTGCTTGCCGTGCGGCAGTTTGATGAGAAAGTCGGTTTGCTTGCGCCTGCCCTCGGCATCCTGCATCGAAGTCTGCTTTTCGTAATGATCAAATTCGATCAGGCCGCTCATCTGCAGGGTTTTTTCGAGCTGGGTCTCGCCCCAGCTACCGCGTTTTTGCGAGTCGCCCTTGAGCGCTTCGGTCAGGTTTTTCGCGTCGCTACCCATTTTCAGGCCGACTTCGAGCACCTTTTTGATTTCACTCTCGAGTGCGGCATTACCTTTGACCGATTCGCTATGCACGTCATTGACGCGTTTCTGAAAACCTTCGACCTGTTCGCGAAATGGTTTTAGCAGTGACTCCAGGGAATCCTTGTTGGTCTTGTCGAAAGCGCGGGCCTTGTCTTCCAGAATTTTGTTCGCCAGGTTTTCGAACTCGATCTTGAGTTGTCTGCGGTTTTCTTCAAACTGCTCGATTTTCTGCGCACCGAGTTCGCGTTCTTTCTCCAGCAGCAGCTGTTTTTCCTGGGTATTCTTTTCTGCCGTATGCAGGCTTTCGCGCAACGAGTGCTCGTTTTGCTGGCTGGTTTCGAGCCGGCTTTGCAACTCGCGGTTGGAATTCTGGTACTGACGTAAACTGTACAGCAGTCCAACGAGCAACAGGCCTGCCAGCCCGGCAACCACCAGGATTAAATCAATGTTTTCGATCGCTTGCATGGAGTAAGTAATGGCGCTTGAACTGCCGCAGTCTAACCGAGATGGAAACTCGTCGCGAGGGCTTGTTAACCATGTGCCCGATTCCGCATCGGAGTCATTCCCACGCACCAGGGAATCCTGCAGATTCTAATGTCATTCCCGTGTAAGCGGTCCCCCAGCGCACGCTGGGTTGACGTAGCGGAATCTTTTCGCCTGGCATTGTTGTGAGATCCCCGCTTTCGCGGGGATGACAACTGTATGGGGGATGACAACTGTATGGGGGATGGTAACTGTATGGGGGATGGCAACTGTATCGGAGATGACGGGGTATTAGAGAATGACTCACTTTGGAGTCATTCCCACTCAGTGCATGTTGTTATGACGCCGGGTTTAGCGGTAACAGTCGTGCGTTGCCCTGCTCTCGCTGCACCAGCGCGTCTTTTTCCAGCTGTTGGCATAGCGTCCACAAGGCCTCGCCTCGCCATTGTTTCGCGGAGGATGCATACAGGCTTTGATTGAGAACTTCGATCTCATGCCCCAGATCGGCGCCCAAGACATCACCCAGTTGATGCAGGTTGCCAATCACTCGCGGCGCCAACAACGCCTGGCCCCAGGTCAGTAACCCCCGGCGTGCGCTGATAGCGTCACTATCGTTACAGGCCTGCTGTAATTGCTTGCGTGCCTGGCGCAAGTCCGGATGCTCGGTTGCGGACGCAGTCGTTGCCGTAGCCGGTCGGCGCAACTGGTACCACCAGTAGAGGGCAGTCAGGATCCAGCCACTGGCGAGGGCCAGGCTCAACCATAACCAGAACGAATTCGTCGGTGCGGGCGCTGCTTCCTGCACCGCAGTTTGCACTTCAGCGACAGGTGGCGCGACGACGCTAGCGGCAGTCGCGGGGTTGACGAACAATTTACGCGCCGGGATGGTGGCAATTTCCATTTTTCCGCTCTGCAGGTTCCACCATGGCAGGTTTATTTCCGGCACCAGGTAGCTGCCCGCGGTACCCGGAATCAGGGCCACTTTCTGCACGCGTTGGCCAGTTACACCACTGGCCGACCGCCTGTCCTCCAGTTCCGCCTGGTCCGGGTACTGTTTGATGCCGGCAACCGGTATCAGTTCCAGTTCGGGTAGTTGCGCGGCGGTTAAACCATCGGCAATCAGGCTCAGACTGCGCGTAATCGGTTCTCCAGCGACCAGCCCGGCAAGATCACCCTGCCATTCCTCGCGCAACTCTAGCTTGTCTGCGGGCAGCCAGTAGGGACCATTGAATTCAGTCGGAATCGAGGCGACGTCGATAGACAGCGGTGGCGAACGGAGCTGGCGAATTTCGCCGCCGGTGCGAAACGGATCGAAGCTCGATTTCGACGGTAAACGTACTTCGGCGCGCACCGGCGCGATACTGAGCCGACCGCTTTGTTGTGGAAACAGCGCAAACTGTTTTTCCAGCACCAGGTAAGACCGGTCGGCGATTCGCGTCTGGTACTGGCGCTCATCGCCCATCGGTTCGATAACGGCATCCAGATTCTGCAGCGAAATATCACCAAACTGATAGGCCGATATATCGGTTGCGCTCAGTAAACGCAGCGTCAGTATGACCTGGCCCTGCACGAAAACTTCAGCCTTGTCCGCAAACAGCTCGAGCACCAGTCGGTCGTGCGGCAGCGACGCCATGGACGACGGTTTGACCGTAACCTGAAATGGTTTACTCGATTCATGGTCGAAGCGAATCGCCGGGATCGTGAACTCACCCACCTGCTTGGCCATTAATTTCAGACCCCACTTGACGCTGCGCTGGTACTCGCCGTTGATGATACTGATACCGCTGCTGCGCCTGTTACTGAGGATCAGGAAGTCCTGTTGCAACGCGGAAAAGTCTGGATCGCGGTCAGGATCGGAATCGAGCGAAAACACCAGCTGAAAAGATTCGTTGACCTGTACCGGGTTTCGATCGATAGAAACCTGAACCTCGGCCGCGACCTGCTGCAACCCACCGAGCAATAGCAAAATCGCCACCAGGAGCGACGCTGGTATAAATGCTTTCACCATGACTGTGCCTCTGCATCGACCCCGCCACGTTCGCGGTACTGGTAGATAAACTTGCGCCGCAACAGTCCCCCGGGATCATCCGGGATTTTGCGCAACCATTGTTCGGCAGCCTGTTCCGTCATTTGCTGATCGAGTTCTGCCAGGGCTTCTTCCTCGGTCGATTGCTGCCCCTGTTCGCCTGGCTGCTCCGACTGCTGTTGCTCGTTAGCCTGCTCTTCCTGTTGCTGCTGCTCTTCCTGTTGCTGCTGCTCTTCCTGTTGCTGCTGCTCTCCCTGCTGTTGCTGCTCTCCCTGTTGCTGCTGCTCTCCCTGTTGTTGCTGCTCTCCCTGTTGCTGCTGCTCTCCCTGCTGTTGCTGCTCTCCCTGCTGTTGCTGCTCTCCCTGTTGCTGCTGCTCTCCTTGTTGCTGCTGATTCTTCAGCCATTCCTCTAACGCTTCCTTGTTAAAGCGCGCGTCTTCATGCGTGGGGTTTTGTTCCAGCAGTTGCTGGTAGGCAGCAAGCGCTTCCTCGTAGCGTCCCAGCCTGGCGAGGCTATTGGCGCGATTGTAATCCGCGTCATCGCTATCGAGCTGTTGCCAGGTGTCAAGCGCGGCCGCGTAATCCCCCGCGCGGTATTTCGACGCGGCCTGCCATTCCGGGTTATCGAACAGGTCTGCCGCCGTGGCGAACTCATCCTGTGCGAACAGCTGACTCGCGCGTTGATCATTGTTTTGCCACATCGCCTGCCAGTCTAATGCCTGCGCATCGGGTGGCAATACCACAATATAGAGGGGAACCAGCCAGATCAGACCACGGCGGAAACCGAGCGCCGCCAGGGGCAAGGCTATCAACAGCAGCCACGGGCCGAGTTCGCGCCAGATATCGGTGGAGCGATCACTCAGGCGAGCTTCACGATCATCGATGCTCGAATCCATCATGTAAGCCAGGGTGTTGATATCGATATCGTCGGCACTAATCGCGGCAAATACGCCACCGCCACTTTGTGCAAGTCGGTGCAGGTTATCGTCCAGCATGCTGGTGATCACGATAGCGCCGTCACGATCCTTCAAAAAACCGCCATTCTGTAACGGCACCGGCCCACCCTCGCGGGTGCCAACGGCAAGTACCGAGATGCGCTGGCCCGGTTTTTCCGCAAGCAGGGTTTCGACCCGCTTTACTTCGAGATCGCTGACTCCATCGCTTACCAGCAACACGTCACCCCGCGTAATGCCGCTATTGTCAAATAATTCCAGGGCAAGCTTGAATGCACGGTCGGCACGCGTGCCCTGCGCCGGCATCAACCCGGTTTCGAGGTCTGGCAGTAAGGCCAGAATCGTGTCCACGTCGCTGGTCAACGGGGTGACGGTAAAAGCATCCGCCGCGTATACCACGAGCGCGGTCTGCCCTTCCTGGCGGAGATTCAGAATATCCGCAATCTTGTGGCGCGCCCGCGTCAAACGACTGGGCTTCAGATCAGCGGCATCCATCGAACGCGACAGGTCAAGCGCGATGACCAGTGCCGTTTCCTTTTGATAAACCGATTGCGGCAGCTTTTCCCAGGTCGGGCCCGCCAGCGCGATGATGGCTAGCAAGGCGACGCAGCCGAACACCCAGCGACTCCAGCCACGAGATGTTTTGACCACCCGCACTGAGCACGAAGGGTAGCAGGCGGGCATCGATGACCGTGCGCCAGCTACCGCTATCGTAACGATTTTTGAACAGTAGCCACAGCGCCCCTGCCAGCGGAATCAGCAGCAGCAACCACCACGGCCGTAGCAAGTGAAACTGCTCGATCACAGTCGTCTCCATAAACGCTGCATGACCAGCATCGCGGCGAGCAATAGCGCCATTGCCAGTGGCCACATGAACAATGCCTGTATCGGGCGCAGGTTTTGCGTGTCGCGCGGCAACGGCTCGAGCTCGTCGAGCAAGCCATATATGCGCGCCAGCTCTTCACTGTCGCGCGCCCGAAAGTACTGTCCACCACTTAAGCGCGCGATTTCGCGCAACGTTTTTTCATCGAGCTGAGCCGATGGATTGACGCGACGAATACCGAACCAGGTGGTTTCGATCTGCTCGTCGGCGCCGATGCCGATGGTGTATATCTTGAGCCCACGATCGGCAGCGAGTTGCGCGGCCTTGAGTGGCGTGACTTCACCCGCGGTATTGGCGCCATCGGTCATCAGTATCAGCACCCGTGAATTATCCGACTCCAGATCGAGGCGCTTGATTGCAAGTCCTATAGCGTCACCGATCGCGGTACGCTCACCGGCAAGCCCGATCGCAGATTCCTGTAGCAGCCGATTGACGGTGGTACTGTCGAAAGTAAGCGGGGCCTGCAGGTAGGCCTGGGTGCCGAACAGGATCAGGCCGAGCCGATCACCGCGACGGCGTTCGATAAATTTACTCGCCACCTGCTTGGTAGCCTGCAGGCGGTTGACCTGCTGGTCACCGATCTTGAAATCACCGGTACGCATACTGTCGGACAAGTCGACCGCCAGCATCAGGTCGCGCCCACTGACCGGTATCGCAATCGATTCTCCCAGCCATTGCGGACGGCTCGCCGCCAGCACCAGTAATAACCACGCCAGCAGGCTCAGCCATTGGCGCCAGCGCTGCGGCTTTACTTCATCTGCCTGCATTGCACCCAGCCGAAAATCGTCGATGATCGGCACCCGCAACGCGGCCTGTTGCTGCAGTGCAGACGCCGGTAAAGCCAGGTAAACCAGCAACGGCAAGGGGATCAGCAATAACACCAGTGGCCACTCAAGCTGAAACACGGGGCTCACTCCGGGGTAGTGCACGCAGCCAGCGTTCGCAGGCCTGCAACAGGCTTTCAATATCACAGCTGTAATCGGCTTTATAACGGTCGCGGCTCAGTAACTGCAATTGCTCGTCGTTGAAACCCTGTTGTGGAGCAACTTGTTGTAGCTGCTCGATCCAGGCATCGCCGGCACTCGCTGCAAAGCTGTCACGGCCGTGATAACTGATCAGCGTGCGGCGCAGTAAAACGGCAATCTCAGCCAACACGGCTTTATCACTTGAGCCACTGTCATGCCGCTGCCGAATACGTTCGAGTTCGCGCAACGACAGGCGACGCAGCGGCTTGTGCCTGATCCAGCGGATGGCCCAGACCAGAATTACCAGCAAGACTATTAGCAGTAGCAGGGCAATCCACCACCCGTGAGCCGGTGGCCACCACAGGCTTGCCTCCGGCAGGTGGATGTCTCTGAGTTCGAGTTCGTTCATCGGCTTTGTAGCCCCAGCCCGGTTTTCAACTCGGTGAGCATATCGGCATTGGTGGCGATGTCGATCAGGTGCAGGCCAAGCTCGTTGCAAAGACGTTGCAGTGCCTGCAGGTGCTGGTCATAACGTTCGCTGTACTGCGCGCGCGCACTGCTGCTCGAGGTATCGATATCGATACTGCTGTTGCCATCGGTGACACGGTAGTAACCGGGTTCCGGCAGCATGCGCTCGAACGGGTCGTAGGTATGTATCATCACCACGTCGTTATGGCGCGCCAGTTCGACCAGCTGGCCACGACAATCCGCATCGAGGAAGCGGAAATCGCTCAGCAGGATCACCAGGCTGCCGGGGCGGGTGACCTGGCGCAGGCGCCGCAACGCCTTGACACCAGTGTCCTGTTCGCGGCCATCATTGGCGGCCATATCCCAGGCCGGATGTGCGATCAGTTGCTGGATAAACTGCAGGGCGCTGCGCTTGCCGCGCCCGGGGCGGGACTCGATATGCTGCTGTTCGGAAAACACCAGGTAACCGACACGATCGCCAACCTGGACACTGCTCCAGGCCAGTAACGCCGCGAGTTTTGACGCCAGCACCGCCTTGAAACAGGTTTGCGTACCGAAAAACATTGACCGCGACAGGTCCAGCCACAGTAGCACCGGACGCTCGCGCTCTTCGCGGTAAACCTTGGTATGGGTGAGTCCACTGCGCGCGGTGACTCGCCAGTCGATGGCGCGGATATCGTCGCCCGGCTGATAGGGCCGCGATTCATGGTATTCCATGCCCCGACCGCGAAACGCGGACAGGTGACCACCCGACATTTGCGCTTTGACCGAATTCGAAATCAGCGGCAAGCTGCGCGCGTCGCGGTTCAGGCCGATCAACGTGGACAGTTTCACGCGGACAATGTCGTCGCCTGCTTCCATGGTTAGCCCGCTATGGCACGGCGACCCGGGCGAGGATTTCATCGATACAGCTATCGGCGGTTTTACCTTCGGCCTCGGCCTCGAAACTCAAAATAATTCGATGTCGCAACACGTCGGGTGCGATCAGCTGAATATCCTCGGGCACGACATAGTCGCGGTTGTTAAGCCAGGCATAAGCCCGCGCGCAGCGATCCAGCGCCATGGTGGCGCGCGGGCTGGCGCCGTGCTGAATCCAGCTGCCGAGTTGATCGCCATAACGACTGGCACTGCGGGTCGCGAGCACGATCTCAATAATGTAGTCCTCGAGACTATCATCCAGGTGAGTATCGAGCACGGCATCGCGGGCCTCGAACAGGCTCTGCTGACTGATGACCGTGGTTGCATCGGGCTGAGCCCGTTGTCGCGAACGGGCTTCTTCGCGGGTTAGCGCGAGAATCGCCTTTTCATCTTCCCCATCCGGGTAATCCACGCGCACATGCATCAGGAAACGATCGAGCTGCGCTTCGGGCAACGGGTAGGTGCCCTCCTGTTCGAGCGGGTTCTGCGTCGCCATGACGAGGAAGATTTCAGGTAGCGGGTAGGTTTCGCTACCGACCGTGATCTGGCGTTCGGCCATGGCTTCGAGCAGGGCCGACTGAACCTTGGCCGGCGCGCGGTTGATTTCATCGGCCAGGATCAGGTTGTGGAACAGCGGGCCGCGCTGAAACTTGAAACTGCCATCCTGCGGGCGGTAAATCTCGGTACCGGTCAGATCCGCCGGCAACAGGTCGGGGGTGAACTGGACGCGGTGAAAATCACCTTCCATGCTATCGCCGAGCACCTTGATGGCGCGCGTCTTGGCAAGCCCGGGGGCGCCTTCGACCAGCAGATGACCATCGGCCAGGATGGCGATTAACAGACGTTCGATCAGCCCCTGCTGACCGACTATCCTGGCGCTAACCGCCTGCTTTAGTTTGACAATTTCCTGTTGTGACAAGTATTTAACCCTCGACCCGGATAATTTCATGGATAGCTGCATTGGCAGCGCAAGTTAGAGCGCTGAACGGGACGAAAGTTTAACTGATTCGGCAGGGATTAAGGAAGCATATGACCGGTCTTGATCCAGATAACCGTATCTTCCTCGACATATGGGCAATGCTCGCTGTTGTGCGGGTTGCGTATCCAGGTTCCGGTCGGATAACGACCGTACTCGTCTAATATTGCCCCACTGAGCACGAAGACCTCCTCGCCGCCGAAATGCTGGTGTGGTTCCGAGCGGGTACCCGCCGGCCATTTGTATAACGCCACCATCTCGGTATCGAAGTAATGCAGCGGCATTACCTTGATCCTGCCCTCGCCGGGGAACCATTCGGTGGCATTGGTATCGATACGCGTGGTGGTGTCGTCGGCGGAATCGAACTGGTCGAGCTTGACCAGCAGCACGCAGCCGGGCTCACTGCGCGGGGAGTGTTTCGAACCGGGCGGATTGCGGATGTAGGTCCCGGCCGGGTAATCGCCGTGTTCGTCGGAGAATACACCCTCGAGGACCAGAATCTCCTCGCCCTTAGGGTGCAGGTGTGGCGAAAAACTCGACCCCGCATCGTAGCGCACCACGCTGGTGGTATGCCCATGCTCGGCGGCCTCGCGCGCCAGCGGCTTGCGCCATACGCCGGACATCGGGCTGGCTTCCCACTCCATTTCGCCGGTGTTGACTACGACCGGCTGGTCGAATTGCATGTTTAACATACGAGATTTCACCTGCCTGCAAGTGCTGAGAAGGGCAAATTTACAAAGCCGAACTGCCTGAATCAATCGACAATGTCACAATTCGTACTAATATTGGTGTTTCAGCTGCATATTCAATAGCAATCACCGTGACCCGATCCGAAATCTCCAGCCTGCTGCAAGCCAATACCCCGATCCTGGTTCTCGAAACGCAGGAAGAACGACGCGCGATCAACCTGCTCAAGGGCATTGCGCTGGGCATGGGTATACCCGTGGCTACCTGGTCGGTGGCAACCGGCCTGCAGCGCCTGGATTTTAATCTCGATGCGGACACCGAGGTGAAGAAGCCGGAAGAAATTCTGACGCATATCACCGCGGCCACGTTTGACGGCATTTTCATTCTGCTCGATTTTCACCCGTTTTTAAAAGATCCGCTGCATGTGCGCATGCTCAAGGAACTGGCGATGTCATTCGACAAGGGTCGCAGCAAGGTTGTATTGCTGAGTCACGAAATTGAAACGCCTGCCGAGATTCGCAAGTTGTCCGCCAGTTTCGAACTCGACGTGCCGGGTGAAGAAGAACTGCACGAAATCATCCGCGAAGAAGCGATCGCTTACACCAACAGCAACCAGGGCAAGCAAGTGAAGTTCAGCGAGAAATCGCTCGATCTGCTGATGCGCAATATCAAGGGACTGGCGTTCAACGACGCGCGCCGCCTGGTGCACGCGGCCATCGTCGACGATGGCGCGATTACGGAAAGCGATATCCCCGAAGTCATGCAGGAAAAATACCGTTTGCTGAACCTGGACGGCGTGCTTTCATGCGAATTCGACACCAGCAATTTTGCCGAACTCGCCGGCATGAAGAAACTGAAAAAATGGCTCATGCAGCGCGAGAAGTTCTTTCATCAAACAGTGAACATTCCCGGCATGAACGTTCCCAAAGGGATACTGCTGCTTGGCGTACAGGGCTGCGGCAAGAGCGTAGCCGCCAAGGCGGTCGCGGGAGTCTGGGGGGTGCCATTGTTACGCCTCGATATCGGCAGCCTGTATAACAAGTATTACGGCGAAACCGAGCGTAATATCCGCAAGGCGTTGCAGGCCGCCGAGGTCATGGCGCCCTGCGTGCTGTGGATCGATGAACTGGAGAAAGGGCTTGCGGTCAACGAAAATGACGACGGAACATCGCAACGTTTGCTCAGTACCCTGCTGACCTGGATGGCGGAAAACACGCATGCGGTTTTTATCGTCGCCACCTCGAACAATATTGAAAAGCTGCCACCCGAACTGATCCGCAAGGGTCGTCTCGATGAAGTCTTTTTTGTCGATCTGCCGGATGCCGAGGTGCGTGAAAGTATATTTGCCATACACGCGGACAAGCGCAAACTGGACAAGTCGCAACTCGATATCGGCCAGCTGGCGGCATTGACGCAGGGATTTTCCGGTGCCGAAATCGAGCAACTGGTGGTATCAGCGATCTATGCGACGCATGAACGCGCTGCGGTGATAACGACCGCCGATATCATCCGCGAAATCGACAAAACCAGACCCCTGTCGGTACTGATGGACGCCAGGATCAGCGCGCTACGCCAATGGGCCCAGGGCCGCACCGTGTCGGTAGATTAGCGGCCGGATCGAGTCGCCGTTGCAGTTTCGCCAGCCCAAAAAAAAGCAGCCGAAGCTGCTTTAAAATTCGGGTTCAGCAACTGCCTAAACCCTGGTGCGTCTGCTCATGCCGATGAAACCTATAAGCGCTGAGCCGAACAACCATACCGCGGACGGTAAGGGCACCGGAGAAACATTTAATTCTGCTGTGAGATATTCAGCGGTATTCTTACCTTTATATTTGTACTGCGAGCCAAACCCGAGTTGAATCCATAATCCGTCATCGTCGTTATTCAGCAGGGATAATAAATTCAATCCCCCCGCTCCGAGATCCAGCGTCCAGAGTAGTGGATCGATACTGGGCGCGATTACGGTACTGGCGCCGGCGTAGTCACCGGTCATCATATCCATCGGTTTTTGAATAACCGAGCCATCATTTACTTGCTTGTACTTGTTCTCATCCTCATCCCAAAAGGACAACGTGAGAGATTCGAAAAAGCCGTATGGATCATTGATGCGTTGCAGGTCGAGATCGTCGAAGACGAAATCCAGCGTCGCGGCTGCACTGTCGGCAACGCCGGTCAAATCAAAGAAGATATTCATTTGCAGCGCATCGGCATCGTCATACCCGGAACCGTACCCCTTATCACTGCAGGTACCGGCTATTCCCGTATAATAATCCGGCCATGAACCGCATTTGCTGACCGTGTCTACGCCGTAAGTCCCGTTGTTGGCATCCCTCAGGGGTATAAAGTATTTTATTTTACCGCCTACAGTAGATTCGACTTCACTGGTAAACGAGGTACCGCCCCCACCGACGGCGATGCCCGTAATCGGATTCACGGATACCGCATTAGCCGTGCCAGCCCATAGCAGAGTTATAAAAGGTAATGCGAGCCAGGGTGAATATTTTTGTGTCTTCATTTCGTCGATTCCGTTTTCAATCCATGTAATAAAATGGGAGTTATCCCACGTGTCTGAATTGTGCTCCTTTGCAGCGGTATTCGAATCACCCAAACAGGGTAAATCAGATTAAATTCAATGGTTTAGCGGCGCATTTAAGCTCGATTCTGTGAACTGGCCCACAGTTTTGAAAGTATGTGATCGGAACCCGGAGTCATTCCCGCGCAGGCGGGAATCCTGGTGGCGTGCCGTGGTTGTGAGATCCCCGTTTTCACGGGGATGACACGCCTCAGAGTCATTCCCGCGCAGGCGGGAATCCTGGGGGCGTACCGTGGTTGTGAGATCCCCGTTTTCACGGGGATGACACGCCTCGGAGTCATTCCCGCGCAGGCGGGAATCCTGGTGGCGTGCCGTGGTTGTGAGATCCCCGTTTTCACGGGGATGACACGCCTCGGAGTCATTCCCGCGCAGGCGGGAATCCTGGTGGCGTACCGTGGTTGTGAGATCCCCGCTTGCGCCGGGATGACACGCCTCGGAGTCATTCCCGCGCAGGCGGGAATCCTGGTGGCGTGCCGTGGTTGTGAGATCCCCGTTTTCACGGGGATGACACGCCTCGGAGTCATTCCTGCGCAGGCGGGAATCCTGGTGGCGTGCCGTGGTTGTGAGATCCCCGTTTTCACGGGGATGACACGCCTCGGAGTCATTCCCGCGCAGGCGGGAATCCTGGTGGCGTACCGTGGTTGTGAGATCCCCGCTTGCGCCGGGATGACACGCCTCGGAGTCATTCCCGCGCAGGCGGGAATCCTGGTGGCGTGCCGTGGTTGTGAGATCCCCGTTTTCACGGGGATGACACGCCTCGGAGTCATTCCCGCGCAGGCGGGAATCCTGGTGGCGTACCGTGGCTGTGAGATCCCCGCTTGCGCGGGGATGACACGCCTCGGAGTCATTCCCGCGCAGGCGGGAATCCTGGTGGCGTACCGTGGTTGTGAGATCCCCGCTTGCGCGGGGATGACACGCCTCGGAGTCATTCCCGCGCAGGCGGGAATCCTGGTGGCGTGCCGTGGTTGTGAGATCCCCGCTTGCGCGGGGATGACGAGAAAACTAGCTAGATGGCCTTGGCGAGGGCGTCGAGGCTTTCCTTGGCGTCACCGAACAGCATACGGGTGTTTTCCTTGACGAATAGCGGGTTATCGACGCCGGCGTAACCGGCCGCCATGCCGCGCTTGAGCACCACGGTGGTATGACCCTTCCAGACTTCCAGCACCGGCATACCGGCGATCGGGCTGTCGGCGTCTTCCTGCGCCAGCGGATTGACCGTATCATTGGCGCCAACCACGATCGAGACGTCGATGTTGGGGAAATCGTCATTGATTTCATCCATCTCGAAAACGATGTCGTAAGGTACCTTGGCTTCGGCCAGCAACACGTTCATATGCCCGGGCATGCGCCCCGCCACCGGATGAATCCCGAAACGGACATTGACGCCCTTCTCGAGCAGGGTTTTGGAAATGTCCGCAATCGCATGCTGCGCCTGCGCGGTGGCCATGCCGTAACCGGGAATCACCATGACCTCCTTGGCCTGGCTCAACAGTTCGGCGACGCCCGCGATATCGATGGTCTGCACATCACCCTCGACGCTGGCGCCAGCGGAAGAACCACCAGAGGTACCAAAGCCCCCGGCAATCACGCTGATGAACTGCCGATTCATCGCCCGGCACATGATGTAACTCAAAATAGCGCCGCTACTGCCGACCAGCGCACCGGTGACAATCAGCAAGTCATTCGACAGCATGAATCCGGTCGCGGCCGCGGCCCAACCGGAGTAGCTGTTCAGCATCGAGATCACGACCGGCATATCGGCGCCACCGATCGCGGCTACCATGTGAACGCCGAACACCATTGCGATGGCGGTCATTATCAGCAGGTAAATCATCGCCTGGTGAGGATCAGCTTCACCGACGAACTTGATCGCAACGATCACTACCGCGACAAACATGACCAGGTTGAGCCAGTGGCGTGCCGGCAACAGCATTGGTTGTCCGCCAATCCTCCCGCTCAGCTTGCCATAGGCGATTACCGAGCCGGTGAAGGTCAGCGCGCCGATAGCGATGCCGATGTAGACCTCGATCGAATGGATAGTTTTATCGACCCCGGTGAATTGCAACGACGTATCCATGAAATTGGCAAAACCGATCAACACCGCGGCGAGCCCGACCAGGCTATGCAGGATCGCCACCAGTTCCGGCATCTGCGTCATTTGCACCCGGCGCGACAGGATGAAACCGAGCGCACCGCCCGCCACCATGATCACGATCAGTATTTCGAGCTTGTTGCTGACGAATGCGGCGATGGTCACCAGTATGGCGATAGTCATACCGACAATGCCGAACATGTTGCCACGACGCGCGGTCTCGTTGGTCTTCAGACCGCCGAGCGCAAGAATAAAAAGCGCTGCCGCGCCAAGATATGAAACCGTAATCAGGCTGGGAGACATGGCCGCTTACCCTCTGAACATCTGCAACATACGTTGCGTGACCGAGAAGCCACCGACGATGTTGATGCAGGTTATGAACACCGCGATTCCGGCGAGAATGAAGATCAGGTTATCCGGTGCTGAAATCTGGGTCAGCCCCCCGAGAATGATAATACTACTGATCGCATTGGTGACACTCATCAGCGGTGTATGCAGGCTTGGGCTCACGTTCCAGACCACCATGTAACCGATGAAGCAGGACAGCACGAACACGGTGAAATGCGCCATGAACGATGGCGGCGCCACCTGTCCCAGTCCAAAAAGGGCGAGTCCGGCCAGAACTACCGGCATCCACGCACCTTGCATTAATTTAACGAACGCGCTCGGCTCCGACTTGATTTTTTCTTCCGGCTCGGGCTCGGTTTTGAGGATTTGTCCACCGAAGCTCGGCTTGCGCTCGGCACCGACCGCAATCACCGGCGGCGGCCAGGTGACTTCGCCCTGGTGAACCACGGTCGCACCACGCACGACTTCGTCTTCCATGTCGATCTCGGTGCAACCATCCGCATTGGGGCATAGCTCCATGATCAGGTTGTAGATGTTGGTCGCATAGAGCTGGCTCGACTGCGCCGCCAGCCGGCTCGGCAGGTCGGTGTAACCGACGATGTTGACACCGTACCTGTTTACCACCTTGCCGGGTACCGTACCTTCGCAATTACCGCCTTGCTCAGCGGCCAGGTCGATGATTACACTGCCGTCTTTCATACTCATCACCATCGCGTTGGTAATCAGCTTGGGCGCCGGTTTACCCGGAATCAACGCGGTGGTGATAATGACATCGACGTCTCGCGCCTGTTCGGCGAACAAGGCCATTTCGGCATCGATGAACTCCTTGCTCATGACCTTGGCATAACCACCCTGGCCGGTACCATCCTCTTCGAAATCGAGCTCGAGGAATTCGGCATCCATACTCTGAATCTGGTCTTTTACTTCGGGCCGGGTATCGAAGGCGCGCACGATGGCGCCGAGTGACTTGGCGGTGCCGATGGCCGCGAGACCGGCAACACCGGCTCCGATCACCAGCACCTTGGCCGGGGGAACCTTGCCCGCGGCGGTAATCTGGCCGGCGAAAAATCGACCAAACAGGTTGGAAGCCTCGATGACCGCGCGATATCCGGCGATATTAGCCATCGAACTCAGGGCGTCCAGTTTCTGCGCGCGGGAAATACGCGGAATGCTGTCCATCGCCATCGCGGTGGCCTTCTTTTTGGCAAGCCGTAACAGCAATTCCTGGTTCTGCGCCGGCCAGATGAAACTGATCAGGTTGGCGCCCTTCTTCATTAAATCGACTTCGTGCCGATCCAGTTCATTATTGTGTTCCGGGGGACGTACCTTGATGATGACGTCTGCCGACCAGACGCTTTCTGCATCCTCACCGATTTTGGCACCGGCTTCACGGAAAACATCGTCACTGAAACTCGCGCCGGCACCGGCGCCCGTTTCGATGATTACCTCGAACCCGGCCGCAATGAACTTCTGCACCACCTCGGGAGACGCGGCGACGCGCTTTTCCTCGGCATGAATTTCCGCAGGTATTCCTATGATCATTTGTTGCCGCCCCTGATTTGTTATGTATGTGAAAAGTGCCTGCTAGATCCGGCACGTCTGAATATACCCAATAACCGGGTCTTGTGTAACAGAATTCATTCTGCCGCGTTCAGCCGTTCTCGTGGACACCCTTCTCGTATGCGTGCATCATTCTGCACCAAACATCTACCCCTGAATATGCGATTATCCGATTCAAGCTATGCAATTTTTAGATTCTATCCTGCAAAAGGCCCGTGACCATCGGCAAACTATCGTACTCGCCGAGGGTGAAGACCCGCGCATTATCAGCGCCGCGCAACGCGCGCAGGCTGATGGTATCGCAAAT